>CAYMNX010000411.1:0-5698 GCA_964391905.1 uncultured Rhizobiaceae bacterium | reverse complement strand
CTCGGGGAAGACCACTATTGCGCGTCTGCTCGCCGAACATACGAAGCTCTACTACGAGCCGTTGTCGGCGGTGTTCTCGGGCGTCGCCGATCTGCGCAAGGTGTTCGACGCGGCAAAGAAGCGCCGCGCCGGCGGCCAGGGCACGCTGCTTTTCGTCGACGAGATCCATCGCTTCAATCGCGCGCAGCAGGACAGCTTCCTGCCCTATGTCGAGGACGGCACCGTCATCCTGGTCGGCGCGACCACCGAGAATCCGTCCTTCGAATTGAACGGCGCGCTTTTGTCGCGCTGCCAGGTCTTCGTGCTGCATCGCCTCGACGATGCCGCGCTCGAGATTCTGGCGTGCCGCGCCGAGCAGACGCTCGGCAAGAAGCTCCCGCTCGATGCCGAGGCGCGCCAGGCGCTGAAAGCGATGGCGGATGGCGATGGCCGCTTCATCTTCAACCTCGCCGAGGAGCTGTCGGATCTCCCCGAGGGCACGGTGCTCGACACGGCCGGGCTGACGCAGGCGGTGCAGCGCCGCGCTCCGCTTTACGACAAGGCGCAGGAAGGGCACTACAATCTCATCAGCGCGCTGCACAAGGCCGTGCGCGGCTCCGATGTCGATGCGGCGCTCTATTGGCTTGCGCGCATGCTGACGGGCGGCGAGCATCCGATCTACATCGCGCGGCGCATGGTGCGCATGGCGTCCGAAGATATCGGGCTCGCCGATCCGCAAGCTTTGCCGATGACGCTCGCGGCGTGGGAGGCATACGAACGCTTGGGATCGCCCGAAGGCGAGCTCGCCTTGGCCGAAGCCGCGATCTATCTCGCGACAGCGCCAAAATCGAATGCGGCCTATACCGCTTTCGGCGCCGCGCAGCAGGCAGCGAAAGAAAGCGGCTCGCTGATGCCGCCGAAGCACGCGCTCAACGCGCCGACGCGATTGATGCGCGATCTCGGTTACAGCGAAGGCTATGTTTACGATCCCGATACGCAGGAGGGCTTTTCGGGTTTGAGTTACTTCCCCGACGATCTGGCGCGGCGCCGCTTTTACCATCCTTTCGAGCGCGGCTTCGAGCGCGAGATCAAGAAGCGCCTCGACTATTGGGAAAAGCTCCGCGCGGCGGCGAAGTCGAAATAGCCGGGGAGACGACGCATGGTTGCGCCCTATAACATTCTCAGAACGCCGACAACGTTCTTTGAATTCGGAGGTTGCTTGATGTCGAGATGGTTTACGAGGGGCTTGCTCGTTGCTGTAGCGGCGGTGCCGCTTTTCGGCGGGATGCCGGCTTTCTCCCAGACCATGGCGCCACCCCCGCCGCCGGTCGAAGCGGTGCCCGCGCCGCCGCCGGCCGTTGCCGGCGCTTATTGGGTGTGGCGACCCGGTTACTGGCAATGGAATGGTCGCCGCTATGTCTGGCGCGCCGGACGCTATGTCCACGCGCCGCGCGCTGCGGCCGTCTGGGTTCCCGGCGCATGGGTTTTCGTCAACGGCCGCTATGTCTGGCACGGCGGCCATTGGCGGCGCTGAGTAATTCCTAGCGCCCGGGATGGATCATGCCCTCCTGCGCCGCTAGGATGCGGCGCATGAGTGGCGTCCAAACCCTGACCGTGGCGCCCGAGGACGCCGAAATCCGTCTCGACCGCTGGTTCAAGCGGCATTTCCCCGAACTCGGCCATGGCCGGCTCGAAAAGCTGCTGCGCACGGGCCAGATCAGGCTTGACGGCAAACGCGCCGATGCGAGCGACCGCGTCGCCGCGGGACAGCGCGTCCGCGTGCCGCCCCTGCCGGCGGCGATGCCGGCTGCCAAGCCCCAAATCGTCGCGCCGCGCGCGGCCGATGAACGGTTTCTGCAGCGCCTCGTCCTCCATCGCGATGATGACGTGATCGTCATCGACAAGCCCGCCGGCCTCGCGGTTCAGGGCGGCACCGGGACGACGCGCCATCTCGACGGCTTGCTCGACGGGTTGCGCTTTGGCGCCGCGGAGCGGCCGCGCCTCGTTCACCGCCTCGACAAGGATACGAGCGGCGTTCTCGTCTTGGCGCGCAGCGCGCGCAGCGCAGCCAAGCTCGCCGCAGCCTTTCGCGGCAAGGATGTGCGGAAAATCTATTGGGCCGCGACGGTGGGCGCGCCGAAGCCGCGGCAAGGCAAGGTCGATCAGAAGATCGCCAAGCTTCCCGGCGCGCAGGGGGAGCGCATGGTGGCGGATGACGAGGAGGGCGAGCGCGCCCTCACCTATTACCGCACGATCGCGCATGCCGGCGATCGCTTCGCCTGGCTCGCGCTCGAGCCCGTCACCGGCCGCACGCATCAACTGCGCGTTCATTGCGCCGTGCTCGGCACGCCGATCCTCGGCGACGGCAAATATGGCGGCAGCGCCGCGCATCCCGCGGGCGTGCCGGAGCCACGCAAGCTTCATCTGCACGCGTGCGCCATCGCCCTGCCGCATCCGCGCGGCGGCATCTTGACGGCGATCGCGCCCTTGCCGCCGCATCTGCGCGCAACCTGGAAATTCTTCGGCTTCGCCGAATCGGACGAAGCCGATCCTTTTGCCGAGCTCGTGCGCGAGCGATGAAGCGCTTTTATCGCGAGGCAAAGGCCGTTTCCGTCGCGCAAGGCTTTGCGGTCGAGCTCGATGGCAAGCCGCTGCGCACGCCGGCCAAGGCCGAGCTGATCGTGCCGAGCCTCGCGCTCGCCGAGGCCATCGCTGCCGAGTGGCGCGATCAGGGCATAACCGTCAAGCCGCTGGCCTTGCCGCTCACGCGACTCGTCAGCACTGCAATCGACCGCGTGGCGATGCGTCGCGCCGAGGTGATCGCCGAGATCGCGAAATATGCGGGACCCGATCTTCTCTGCTATCGCGCCGACGATCCAGCCGAGCTTGCGCTCCGTCAGCACGAAACATGGCAAGGCCTGCTCGACTGGGCCGAAGAACGCTACGATGCGCGGCTTGCGATCACGCATGGCATCACGCCGATCCCGCAAGCAGAATCGGCACTTGTCGCGCTCGAGCGCGCCGTTGCGGCTTACGATGCGATGATGCTCGTCGCGCTGCATCTCGCCGTGAGCACCTGCGGCTCGCTGATCCTCGGACTCGCCTTGCTCGAGGAGAAAATCTCGCCCGAAGAGGCCTTCGCGGCCGCCCAGCTCGACGAAAGCTTCCAGATCGAGCGCTGGGGCGAGGATCCCGAGCAGACGCAGCGCCGCGCCGCGCTCAAGGAAGACATCGCGCTGGCCGCGCGCTTTGCGCGGTTGTTGCGCGGCGATTAGGCTATTATCCAACCGCGGCTGGGTCGGGACTCGGGGAGAGCCTTCATGCAGGATATTCTGCGCCAGTTGGAAGAAAAGCGCGCGGCAGCACGATCGGGCGGCGGCGAGCGCCGCGTCGCGGCGCAGCACGCCAAGGGCAAGCTGACGGCGCGCGAGCGATTGGATCTGCTGTTCGATCCCGGCTCCTTCGAAGAATGGGACATGTTCGTCGAGCATCGCTCGAGCGATTTCGGCATGGAGGAGCAGAAGATCCCCGGCGACGGCGTGGTCACCGGCTATGGCCAGGTGAACGGGCGCACCGTCTTTGCCTTCAGCCAGGACTTCACCGTCTTCGGCGGCTCGCTCTCCGAGGCGCATGCCGAGAAGATCTGCAAGGTCATGGACCAGGCGATGAAGGTCGGCGCGCCGATCGTGGGCTTGAACGATTCAGGCGGCGCGCGAATTCAAGAAGGCGTCGCCTCGCTGGCGGCTTATGCCGAGGTGTTTCAGCGCAACGTGCTTGCCTCGGGCGTCGTGCCGCAGGTCTCGCTGGTGATGGGGCCTTGCGCCGGCGGCGCCGTCTATTCCCCGGCCATGACCGATTTCATCTTCATGGTGAAGGACAGCTCCTACATGTTCGTCACCGGCCCGGACGTCGTCAAAACGGTGACGCAGGAAACGGTGACGCAGGAAGAGCTGGGCGGCGCCGTGACGCATACGACGCGCTCGGGCGTCGCCGATCTTGCGTTCGAGAACGATGTCGAGGCGCTCCTGCAGCTGCGCCGCTTTCTCGATTTCCTGCCGGCGACCAATCGCTTGAAGCCGCCGCGGCGGCCGACGAGCGATCCCGCGAGCCGTGCCGAGCCCTCGCTCGATACGCTGGTGCCGACCAATCCCAACAAGCCTTACGACATGCGCGAGCTCATCCTCAAGATCGCCGACGAGGGCGACTTCTTCGAGCTCGCGCCCAATTGGGCGAAGAACATTCTCATCGGCTTCGCGCGGCTCGACGGGCATCCCGTCGGGATCGTCGCCAATCAGCCGATGGTGCTCGCCGGCTGCCTCGATATCGACAGCGCGCGCAAAGCCGCGCGCTTCGTGCGCTTTTGCGATTGCTTCAACATCCCGATCGTCACCTTCGTCGATGTGCCGGGCTTTCTTCCCGGCACCGGCCAGGAATATGGCGGCATCATCAAGCACGGCGCGAAACTGCTTTATGCTTTCGCCGAGGCGACGGTGCCCAAAGTCACCGTCATCACGCGCAAGGCCTATGGCGGCGCCTACGACGTCATGAGCTCGAAGCATCTGCGCGGCGACGTCAACTACGCCTGGCCGTCGGCCGAGATCGCGGTGATGGGCCCCAAAGGCGCGGTCGAGATCATCTTTCGCAGCGATCTCGGCGACGCGGCAAAGATCGAGGCGCGCACCGAGGAGTATCGCGAGAAATTCGCCAATCCCTTCGTCGCCGGCGCGCGCGGCTACATCGACGACGTGATCAGGCCGCAATCGACGCGCGCACGCCTCTGCCGCTCGCTCGCGATGCTGCGCGACAAAGAGCTGAGCAATCCGTGGAAGAAGCACGACAACATACCGCTATGAAACTGAGGTTCAGTGAACCACGAAGACACAAAGGCACAAAGATGAGCTTTCATACGGCTAACGAATGAGGCGCCGTATGCCCTCTTTGATGAGAGATACATTGAAATTAATGAGCAACCCGAGACGTTTCTCGGCAAGCTTTAGATAGGTGAGAAGTTGCGCCTCGTGAATCGGCATGATCTTCTCGATTGCCTTGATTTCGACGATGACCAATTGATTGACAATTGCGTCCATGCGAAAGCCTGCATCGATGCAGACGTCTCGATATTTGACCGGCACGGCGACTTGGCGCTCGACACGCAAGCCTCGCATTTTCAGTTCGTGAGCAAGACATTGTTCGTAGACCGATTCGAGAAGGCCTGGACCGAGGGCGGTATGGACCGAAAATGCTGAATCAACGATGGCTCGGGCCGCAAACTCGTGATTCTCGGAAAGTTCCTTCATCTTCGTGTCTTTGTGCCTTTGTGGTTTTAGATCGAGCCCCCGCATCCTAGCATGTTCAAGAAGATCCTCATCGCCAATCGCGGCGAGATCGCGGTGCGCATCATCAAAACTGCGAAGCGCATGGGCATCGCGACGGTCGCGGTCTACAGCGAGGCCGATGCCGACTCGCTGCATGTGCGCGAGGCGGATGAGGCGATCGCGATCGGCCCCGCGCCGTCGGCCGAAAGCTATTTGCGCATCGACCGCATCGTCGCCGCTTGTCGCGAGAGCGGTGCCGAGGCGGTGCATCCGGGCTATGGCTTTCTCTCGGAGAATCCCGATTTCGCGACCGCGCTCGAAGCCGCCGGAATCGTCTTCATCGGTCCGCCGCCGCAAGCGATCGCGGCAATGGGCGACAAGATCGCGGCCAAGAAGATCGCCGC
>CAYMNX010000410.1:0-3211 GCA_964391905.1 uncultured Rhizobiaceae bacterium | reverse complement strand
GGGCGCGTGATGTGCGCGTCGCGGTCGACGGCGGCGCCATTCAGTCGGTGACGACCGACGGGGATGCGGGCGGTGCCGAGCGCCACGCCGGCATCGCGGTCCCTGGTCTGCCAAATCTGCATTGCCACGCTTTCCAGCGGGCAATGGCCGGCCTCGCCGAACGGCGCGGGCCCGCCGACGACAGCTTCTGGACCTGGCGCGAGGTGATGTACCGCTTTCTTGGCCAACTCACTCCCGGGGACATCGAGACGATCGCCGCGTTCGCGTACATGGAAATGCTGGAGGCCGGCTTCAGCTCGGTGACCGAATTCCATTATCTGCATCACGATCCGGCCGGCCAGGTCTATGCCGATCTCGGCGAGACGTCAGCGCGCATCGCGGCGGCGGCGGCGGTCACCGGCATCGGCCTCACGCTCTTGCCCTCTCTCTATATGACCGGCAGCTTCGGCCATGCGCCGCCGAGCGAGGGGCAGAAGCGTTTCCTAAATGACGTCGATCGCTTCGTCGAACTTGTCACGCGTGCGCGAGAGATCGTCGCAGCGTTACCGGATGCCCGTGTCGGCATTGCGCCACATTCATTGCGGGCGGTGCCGCCGGAGTGCCTGGCGCGCGTGGTCGCGACCTGTCCGGATGGACCGATTCATATCCATGCGGCCGAGCAGACCAAGGAGGTCGATGATTGCGTCGCGGCGCTCGGAGCGCGGCCGATCGAATGGCTGATGCAGAACGCGGAAGTTGACGCGCGCTGGTGCCTGATCCACGCCACCCATATGACGCCGATGGAAACCGCGGCGCTGGCGCGTTCCGGCGCTGTGGCGGGCTTGTGTCCGCTCACCGAGTCCTCGCTCGGCGATGGCATTTTTGATGGCGCCCGCTATCTCGCCGCGTCCGGCCGCTTCGGGGTCGGCACCGACTCGAATATCGAGATCGACGCCGCCGCCGAGCTGCGGCAGCTTGAATATTCCCAGCGTCTGCGCGATCGCGCCCGCAATGTGATGGCACGGCAGGAATGTGAGTCGGTCGGGCGGCGCCTTTTCGAGAGCGCACTGGCCGGCGGAGCGCAAGCCTGCGCGCGGCCCGTTGGCGGCATTGCTGCCGGGCAGCGTGCCGATATCTTATTGCTCGACTCGGGGCATCCCGACTTGGCGGTGGGAGCGGGCGATCATTGGCTCGATGCCTGGATCTTCATCGCCGGCCGCACCGCGGTGCGCGAGGTTCTGGTGGGCGGTGAGCGCATGGTGGTCGAGGGCCGTCATCGCTCGCGTGACGTTATTGCCCGAAACTATATTGCCACGGTCAGACGACTTCTCGCCGCATGAATGTGCTGAAGAAAGAGCTGCCGCGTTACGCCGCCATTCGCCGCGATCTCGAAAATGCAATTCTGAGCGGTCGGTGGCCACCGGGCCACAAGATTCCCTCCGAACATGCGTTGGTCGCGCGTTACGAGTGCGCCCGCATGACCGTGAACAGGGCGTTGGTCGCGCTCGCGGCCTCCGGTCTCATCGTGCGTCACCGCCGCGCGGGCAGCTTCGTCGCCCGGCCCTCGACGGAAGAATCGATCCTGGAAATCCATGACATCGCCGCGGAGGCGCAGCGTGCCGGCAAGCCTTATCGCTTCGAACTGAAGGCGCGCACCGTGCGCGAGGCGAAGGCGGCCGATGTCGCACGGATGGAGGTGGCGTCTGGCACGCCGGTGCTGGCGCTCCGGTCGATCCACCATGTTGCCGGCGCGCCGTTCGCTGCCGAAGATCGGCTAGTCAATCTCGCCGGCGTGCCCTCCGCGCGTGCAACCGACTTCGGCGGCACGCCACCCGGAAGCTGGCTGCTGGCGCAGATGCCCTGGAGCAGGGCGCGTCACCGCATCTCGGCAGTCAACGCGGACGCCGAGACTGCGCGCAACCTTAAGATCGCGCGTGGCACCGCGTGTCTCGTGGTCGAGCGCGAGACCTGGCTGCGGGACCTGCCGATTACCCAGGTCCAATTGATCTATCCGGGTGAGCGTCACCATCTACTCGCGCATTTCAGCCCGGCCGGCCGCGACCGCCGGTGATCGCCGGGACAAACAAGACGCCGAATCCCGTGGCGCCGGACTCGTATACTGGCAGCCCAACGTCGGAATCTTATGTTCTTGTCACGACGCCATTCCGACAGACTCTTGCTTGAGATCGCCGCGCGCGTGGAACGAATTCTGGGCCGCTCCCGGTGAATCGCGAGGATTCCTTATGGCAATGACCATGAATGGCGAGCAGCAACTTGCGGCCCGCCGCGAGACAGTCTGGGAGAAGCTCAGTGATCCGGGCGTCCTCAAGGCCTGCATCCCAGGCTGCGAGCGGCTGGAGGTGATCGGGGAGAGAGAGTTCGAAGTGGTGGCCGCCAACAAGATTGGACCGGTTATCGCACGCTTCAAGGGTAGGGTGATCCTGAGCGATCTAGACCCGCCGAGCGGTTACAGGAGTTTTGGTACGGGCGACGGCGGCATTGCCGGGTTTGCCAAAGGCGGTGCGAGCGTGGCATTGGTCGAAAATGACGGAGGCACACTGTCGTCCTACACCGTCGAGGCACAGATCGGTGGCAAGCTGGCATAGCTCGGCCAGCGATTGATCAATGGCGCAGCCAAGAAGCTCACCGACGAATTCTTCGCCCGGCTTTCTGCCACGGTGGGCTAGTCGTAACGAGTCCGGCGACGCGGCGAAGGTCCGCTTCTGACCGATTGCGTTGAAAAGGTCACAGTTGCGACGCAGGAAGATGAGTCATTCAGTCGTGTTGATCTGGACTGATGCTTATGATCGGACATCGGCAAGTCGAGCAGGCTGCCTTGTTCTATGAGTTCTCACTGGAGAAGCACGTTCCGCCCGATCATCTGCTGCGCTCGATAGAGAGGTTCGTCGAACTGGGCGAGGTCGGGCGCGAACTGGCGGCCTTCTTTGGTCACCCGGGACGCCCCCTCGATCGATCCCGAGCTGATGACGGCCGGCGGCGAAGGCTTCGCGGTCGATGCCAGCCTGATCAAGGTAGACGCCAACCGCCAGAAGGGTATCGGAGTAGAGAAGGGTCTGCCGCCGCAGGCCACGAGCCGCGGTTCGGCCATCAGGCAGGCGCCGAAGCGGCCCTCCTGCACCCGGTCCGACGGACAGCCGACGTTCAAATTGATTTCGACGTAACCAAAGTCGGCGCCGATGCGCGCCGCCTGCGCAAGCGCCAGAGGATCGCA
>CAYMNX010000409.1:0-8714 GCA_964391905.1 uncultured Rhizobiaceae bacterium | reverse complement strand
GACCGGCCGGCAATTGGGCAACTTCCCGCAAGCGCTGTCGCACATCGCCCTGATTACGACGGCCGATAATTTTCTTCAGGAGAAGAAACCTGCGGAACAGCGCTCGGGCCGTGCCTTACCTCATCCGCGACGCTGATGAGCGGTACCGACTGAAGATATGCACCAGACCCAACGCGGCGAGGCCGAACATGGCGGCTGATAGCGCCATCCGATGGCGATCCGTGAACATCTGCCAAGAGACATAGCGCGCGCGTTGATCGAAGCGCCCGTGAGCGCCGTAATGCCCGTCGACACTGTGGTCGAGATTGGTCGGCGAATCAGCCGGCAGAGGTTCTTTTGTCAACTGTCCGCGATAGCCCGAGGTGGCGAGATAGCGATCGAGTAAGCCCGGGAAAAGCTTGTTGGCGAGAATGGCTTTGATCGTCGAGAATCCGACCCAGACCTCGCGGCGACCCGGGTGAGATGCGGCGAAGAAAATGGCGCGCGCCGCGACTTCGGGCTGAAAAATCGGCGGAACCGGCTGTGCGCGTTTTCCCGTCTTGTTGAGCGCCCAATCAAATTGAGGTGTATTCATCGCCGGTAGGTGAACCATGACGATATCGACGGCACAATGATCGTGGAGCAATTCGCTGCGCAGCGAATCGGTAAAGCCGCGAATGGCGAATTTCGCGCCACAGTAAGCAGATTGCAAGGGAATGGCCCGATAGGCGAGGGCCGATCCAACATTGATGATCGTGCCGCGATTGCGGGGGTGCATATGGGCAAGCGCCACCATCGTACCATGTACCTGGCCGAGATAGGTCACCTCGGTGGCGCGGCGGATCTCGTCGGCAGTGAGGTGCTTCACCGAAGAAAAGACGGTCGCCATCGCGTTGTTGATCCATAGATCGATCGGGCCGAACTCTTCCTCGATCTGCTTCGCGGCACTTACCACCGCGCGATAGTCGGCAACGTCGGCGACGATCGGCAGTGCCCGAACGCCATAGCTGCGGAGCTCTTCTGCCGCCCGGTCAAGCCGTTCGGCGTTGCGTGCCAACAGCGCGACGTCCCAGCCATGCTTCGCGAATTCTCGCGCCGTCGCCCGTCCGACGCCCGCGCTCGCGCCCGTGATGACGGCAATCACGAACCAGCCTCAATCATATCCGTCGAGAAGCGATAGACCGTCTCCTCGCGGTAGTGTTGTCCGGGGTGGAGGATCGTCGACGGAAAATTTGGATGATGAACGGCATCGGGGAAACCTTGTGGCTCCACGGCGAAGCCGGCCGATTGGCGATAAAGCCCATTCCGGCCGGGAAGCGAGCCGTCAATATTGTTGCCTGTATAGAACTGCACGCCACGTTGCGTTGTCGCGATTTCCAAAATGCGACCTGAAAAAGCCGAACGCGCTCGCGCGGCGGTCCGCAGTCGCGCGCCTTCGGCGGGATCGGGCAGGACGAAGTAATGGTCATAGCCGCGGCCAAATCGCAGCTGCGGATCCAATTCACGAATGCGCGCGCCGATGCGGCGGGGTGCGCGAAAATCGAACGGCGTGCCGGTGACGGAGCGAATTTCACCCGTCGGAAGCTGCTTCTGGTCCGTCGGCAAGAATGCATCGGCCGGGATATCGATTTCATGATCGAGGCAGTCTCGAGCGGCGCTTCCATCGAGATTGAAATAAGGGTGCGAGCTCAGCGAAAGAGGCGTGGGCGCGCCGGTCTCCGCTTCGAAAGTGAGCGACAAACTGGTCCCCTCCAGCCGATAAATGGCGGTGACAGAGACATCGCCGGGAAAGCCCTGGTCTCCATCGACACTGGTAATGGTCAGGTGCAGTCCGGCTTCGCCATATTGTGCGACATCCCAGAAGCGTCGATCGAATCCTCTTTTTCCGCCGTGCAGCGTATTGCCATTCTCATTTCTCGAAAGCTGGTAAGAGCGGCCGTCGATGGTCACATGGCCGCCGCCAATGCGATTGGCGGTGCGGCCAAGCAAAGCGCCGAATGAACCTCCGGCCGCGACGTAGCTCTCGATATCATCAAAACCAAGCACAACATGCTCGCGCTTTCCATGCCGATCGCGCGTTTCAAGCGCGACAAGCGTACCCGCGTAGTCGGAGATCGATACGCGGAGGTACTCGTTCTCGAGCGTAAGCAATTGAGCCGTACGGCCATCTGTTCGGCCGAAGGGGCGGATTGCAACGCGGGGATTTCGCAAGGACACCTCCGAGTGAGGAAACGGAAGCTCGTGGCAAGAGTTCCGCGACGGCGATTCTGATCGTTTCTGTTTCGCCGAACGGTAGCCTCGAGTATTGACCTGTCTTCAGCGCCAGCGATAATCGAACGCGAAATGAGAAGAATGTGAGGAAATGACCAATCAAAAGAACGGCGTCTTCCCGCTCGCGGGCTTGCGAGTGCTCGAGTTGGGCCACATCGTCGCCGGGCCGACCGCGTCCTTGATACTCGCCGATCTCGGGGCCGATGTAATCAAGATCGAGCATCCCGATGGCGGCGATCAGGCACGGCGCATGCCCGGTGCCGGCTCAGGCTATTACTATTTCAATCGCAACAAGCGCAGCATCGCGCTCGATTTGAAATCGCCGCGCGGCAAGTCGCTGTTTCTCGCCCTGGTGCGGTCGGCCGATGTCTGCCTCGACAATTATGCGCCGGGAGCGCTCGATCGTCTCGGGCTCGGCTTCGATGTGCTCTCGGCCGAAAATCCGCGCCTCATCCACATGGCGATAAAGGGTTTTTTGCCCGGCCCTTATGAGCATCGCCCGTCGCTCGACGAATTGGCGCAGATGATGGGTGGACTTGCCTTCATGACCGGCCCGCCCGGGCGGCCGCTGCGTGCTGGCGCCTCGGTCATTGATATCGGCGCCGCGACCTACGGCGTGATCGGAATTCTTGCGGCACTCTTCCAGCGCGCCCAGACGGGGTGCGGCCAGATGATCACCTCCGGTCTCTTCGAGACCACCGTGTTCTGGGTCGGGCAATGGATGGCGCGCGCCGTCGCGACCGGACAACCTTCGCGGCCCATGGCCGAGGTCGGCCAGTCGCTGCGCATGGGATGGGGCATCTTCCATCTCTTCGCAACCGCCGATGACGAGCAGGTTTTCATCGGCGTTACCTCCAATGCCCATTGGGAGCGGTTCTGTACGTCATTTGGCCTGCAAGCGTTATTCGCCGATGAGCGGCTCAACACGAATGAGAAGCGCGTCGCTGCGCAGGAATGGATGCTGCCGATCGTGCGCGACGCGGTCGTGCGCTACAAGAGCGGCGAACTCCAGCAGAAGCTCGACGATGCCAAGGTCCCTTATGCGCCGCTGCGCCGGCCCGACCAATTGCTCGACGATCCGCATTTGAACGAGATCGGTCACCTTCTGCCGGTGCCGATGGAAGACGGGCGGATCGGAAAGCTGCCGAAGCTGCCCTTCGTCAGCGACGCCTATGAATTCGTCGTTCGGCTGCCGCCGCCGCATCTCGGTGAGCACACCCGCGAAATCCTGGCCGAGGCGGGCCTCGACTCATCCGAGATCGATGCGCTGATCAACGATAAAGTTGCGGTACAAGGGAAAACACGTTGACCTGGGCTTAGATTTCGACGACGACGTAGTGCTCCTCGACGGAGACCGGGTAGGATTCGGCGACATAGGGGCCTTTGAGAATGCCCTCCCCGGTCTCGACCGAGACCGCGAATTTCCGCAGTCCGATATTGTCGGAGTCGCACCACGACTGTCCGGTGCGGATGTCGTATTGCCAGCCGTGCCACGGGCAGCGGATCATCGCGCTGCCCGCAACGATGCAATATTGGCCGGGCTCATCGGATTCGACGCGCTGCACGATCTTGCCGCGGCACAGCGAGGCGCCTTCATGCGGGCATTTGCTCAAAAGCGCGTAGAAAGCTCCGTCGATATTGAACACGCCGATCTCGCGGTTGGCGACGGCGACGAGCTTGCTCGTGCCGGGCGCGATCTCGCCGAGCTTTGCGACGACGTAACGGCGTCCCATGTCACGGCAGCCCGTAGACGCGCTTTGCATTCTCGCTGAGGATCATTCGTTTCTGCTCGGGCGTAAGCTTGACCTGGAATACGGTTTTCGGATCGTCGAAATCCCAATGCGGATAGTCGGTCGAGAAGAGCAGCCGATCCCAGCCGATCCACTCGATGACGCGCAGAAGATCCTCGGGCCGCTCGGGCTCTTCCATCGGCTGTGTCGTGAACCAGATATGCTCGCGGATATACTCGGATGGCGGCCGCTTCAGATGCGGCACCTCGCTGCGCATCTTCTCCCAATGCTTGTCGAGACGCCAGCAGAGCGGCGCGACCCAGGCGAAGCCGCCTTCGATGAGCACGAGCTTCAATCCCCTGAAGCGCTCGAACACGCCTTCGAGGACCATGCTCGTGAACACGCCCATGATGACGTACGCGAAGGATTGGTGTTCTTCGAGATAGAAGGACGGCCAGCCCGCCGGCGTTGAGGCATAGCCGCTGCCGACGCCGGGAACGTGCAGCCCGATCGGCAGGTTGTTACGTTCGCAGGCTTCGTAGATCGGCCAATAGCGCGGCCGGCCGAGCGGCTCGTCGGCGCGCGGCGAAAGACTCACTTGGACGAAGCGGCGGTCGCGGGCGCGGTGCTCGATCTCGCGGACCGCGGCCTCGGGATGTTCCTGCGTCACTTGGATGGCGCCGCGCAAGCGCGGTTCCTTATCGATCCATTGCGCGATCTGCCATTCATTGTTCGCGGTGGCGAGCGCCGCGCCGAATTCGAGATTGCGCTCGGCATTCGCCGCCGGCTGCAGCGCTTGCAGCAATCCCCATTCGACACCATTGGTATCGAGGTGATGCGAGCGCATGAAATCGACATCGCTTCCAGGCGGGCCGCCATCAGGCGTTACCGCGTCGACGCGGTTCACTTGCATACGCGGATGAGTGAGCGTTCCATGCAAGCCCTGACGCACATGGCGGCGATAGGTCTGCATGTGCTCGCGCCAGCGCGCGGGGAGATAGGGCAGGATCTGGCTTTCCGAGCGAAAGGTCGGGTGAATGTCGCAATCGACGACAGCGAGCCGCGTCGGCGATTGCCGCTCAATTTGCCGGTCGAGCAAGGCAAGGCTCATGCGACGGTCTCCTTCAAGCGCGGGTAGGTGGCGAGCGGATTATCGATCAGGATCTTTTGCAGCAGGGGCTCGTCAAGGCCCTCGGGCAAGACTTCGTCGCCATCGAAGTGCCAATGCGGAAAATCGCTCGAGAACAGCAGCGCGCCATCGGAGCCGATCTGCGCGACGACATCGCTAAGCGTCGCGTTGTCGGTAGGCGCGTCGATGGGCTGAAGCGTGAAACGCACATGGTCGCGGATTACATCGAAGGGCGGCTTCGCGACCCACGGCACTTCCATGCGCACGCCGCGCCAAGTCTTGTTGAACTTCCAGGCGAAGGCGGGAAGCCACGTGAATCCCGATTCGATCATTACGACGGTGAGCGCTGGGAATTTCGTGAACACGCCTTCCGCGACGAGACTGGCGAGTTGCGCGGCGAAAAGCTGCGTGTTCGAGACGTAATCCTCAAGCAGAAAGGAAGGCCAGCCGCTGGCGCTCGGGGGATGACGGTAAGCACTGCCGGCATGGATGCCGACCGGTAGGTGATGCGCGGCGGCGGCGCGAAATATCGGCCAATAAAGCCGTCGTCCCAGCGGCATATCGAGTCCGGCAAGCACCAGAACCTGCACGAAACGCGGATCGCGCGCGCGATGCTCGATTTCCGCAGCAGCGAGCTCGGGATTCTGCGCCGGAACCATGATCGAAGCGCGAAGGCGGGGGTCGCGATCGAGCCATTCCGTGGCGATCCAGTCATTGACGGCGCGGCAGAGCGCGGCCGCCATATCTTCGGCGAACACGGCCTGAGCGCCCCAGAGACAGTTGAGAATGCCATAGCGCAGACCGAAGCGGTCGAGCGCTTCGCGCTGCAAGAGCGCGAGATCGGAACCGGGCGGGCCTTTCGCCGGCCGCCAGTCGGGGCGGCCCGAGAGGGGCGCGGTCGGGGGATAGGAAGTGAGGCTTAGATCGAGCCGCTCCAATTGTTGCACGCGCACGCGCTCGCGCCAGTAAGCATCGAGATAAGGCACCAGCACCCCGAGGCTCGGCACAGCCACATGAATGTCACAGTCGATTGCTCCCGCGAACGGTAGTCGCACGTTACCTCCCGTATCTAGTGTAGCGTAGGTCGAGCCAGGCGCACAGTCCGTTTCGCTTTTTACAGCATCGCTCAGCTTTGTTGGGAAAGGGAGAGAAATGCCACAAACCATCGATATCAATGCGGCCGTCGAGCGCCGCGGCGTGGGCAGGCTCGCGTTTCTGGTCATCGCGCTCTGTTTTCTCATGATGATGTCCGATGGCTACGATTTCGTCGCGCTCTCGGTTGCGGCGCCGGCAATCCTGCGCGACTGGCACATCGAGCCGAAAGAGATGGGATTGGTCTTCAGCGTCACCTTTCTCGGGCTGCTCTTGGGCTCGCTCGTTTACGGCTGGATGGGCGACCGGCTCGGCCGCAAATTCACCATCGTCTTCGGCACGTTCAATTTCGGGCTTCCCGTGCTGCTCGCCGTCTGGGCGTCGAACATCCAAGAGCTTGCGGTCCTGCGCTTCATCGGCGGCATTGGCATGGGCGGGATCGTGCCGATCGCTTACACGCTGGTCAGCGATTACGCGCCGCACCGCATGCGCTCGACCGTGACGGTGATCACCAATACCGGCTACAGCCTCGGCGGTGTCGTAACCGGCATCATCGCTGCGGCGCTCGTGTCGCGCTTCGGCTGGCAGTCGCTTTTTGCCGTTGGCGCAGGGCTGTCGCTCGTCATGGCGCTGGTGCTGATCTTGTGGCTGCCGGAATCGCCGCAATATCTGGCACTCAAGAATCCGGCATCGCCGAAGCTCCGCCGGCTGGTTGAGCGTCTCAAAGGTGGCGAAGCGATCGCGCCGGACGCGATTTTCACCGTCGATGATCCTCAGGAAAAGCAGAGCAAGCCCGGAACGAACAATTTTCTGCAGCTCTTCCACGGCCCGCGGGCCGCGGCGACGATCTTACTGTGGCTGCTTTTCGCTGGCGATGCGCTCGGCTTCTTCTTTCTGGCGAGCTGGTTGCCCGTGGTGATGGAGGGCCAGGGCATCAATCCTAGCATCGCCTCGCTGACACAGTCGCTCTTCGTTTTCACCGGAATGATCGGCGGCTTTCTGATTATGAGATTCCTCGACCGCGTCGGGCCGATCGCCGTTGTGACGCTGCCGGTGATTGGCGCGCCGCTCGAAATCTTGATGGGAACAGCGGGGCTGACGCAGCCGCTCCTTCTCGCGACCGTCGCCGGGGCCGGTATCTGCCTTTCAGGGATCCACTATGCGATCTATGCGATCGCCGTGCGCTTTTATCCCGCGAGCATTCGTGGGCGCGGCGTCTCGGCCGCCACGGTCTGGGGGCGCGCGGGTGGCGTAGTGGCGCCCTATGTCGGTGGGTATTTCCTTTCCACGCATATGCCGCTGCAGCGGCTCATGATCTTCGCAGCGCTTCCCTGCATCGCGACGGCGTTGGTTGGGTTTGCGCTTGGTCGCCTCTATCGCCGCCATTTCGATACCGCCTCTGCTCAAGGGACAGAAGCCGGCGCAAATGATTTACTTCTTGAAGAAGCGCGCCCGTCCGACGGATAGGTCCCTTACGCAGTCTCGGGCTTATTGCTCTTTCTTTCATCGCGCGGGAAGGCTTCGCGCAGCCGTTATTGTTCGGTAGTGGTTAACAGCGTTTCCCTTTTTTGCCGGTAATAGAGCTCCGCCACGGGTGATATTGGATAACAGTTGCGCGTAGAGCTTTTTATCGGGGTCTCAACAATGATAACTCGAAACTTGGCAGGCACCGTCGCGAGCGGCAGCCTAACGGCGGTCATCGCGCTGCTGGCGAACTTGTCCAATGCCGGCGCTCAATCATCGTCGGCTGCGCCAGGCGCTGGATCCTTTCCGCAATCCTTCCTCATTCCTGGTACCAATACGTCGCTGAGCGTCTACGGCACCATCAAATCGAGCTGGAAGGACAATATTGGCTCCCAGCACGACGGCGATACAGGCGCGCCGGCGGGCGGCTCCAGCGTGCCCTACCATATCAGTCAGCTCGCCCTGCAAGGACCGGGGGCGTCGAGCGTCCCGAACTCGGTCGCTGCGGGGCAATCCTCGCTTCATGGCGGACTCCGTGGCTTCGCGAACAATACGAACGTGACTTTCGAGACGCGCACCCCGAGCACGCTGGGCGAGGTCAGAACGGTGCTCAGCCTCGACTTCAACCTCATTCCGAATCAAGGCAATTATTCGACCTCGGTCACGACCCAGAGCATCAACCCGCGTCAAGGACAGGGCAATACCGATATACCGCGACTTTTATGGGCCTATGCCACGATCGGTCCCTGGCTCATCGGTCAATACAACACCGCCTGGGCCGATCCGCTGCTCTTCCCCGATGTTCAAGATGCCGGCTATGCGCCGGGCTACATGAATACCGCCAATATTCGCCAGCCACAGATCCGCTACACCTACCTCGCTGGCAATGGCATCTCGCTCTCGGCCTCGGTCGAGTATAGGGAATCCGGCACGATCTATCTCGGCTCGCCGACCGGTGCGCAGGGCGTGATGACGACCGCCTCGGTGAGCTCCTTCACCTCGGACAACACCGATATCGGCGGCGTCGTCAACCTGCCGAACTTCAATGC
>CAYMNX010000408.1:0-2754 GCA_964391905.1 uncultured Rhizobiaceae bacterium | reverse complement strand
CATCAAGGGCTGTCTTTCGCCGCCGGGCGATCTATATCCTGCCGATGCCCTCGCCCCCTCTTCTCGCCTTGCGCGATGCCGATGTCACTTTTGGCGGACGCCCGACCTTCGCCGGTGTTTCCGTCACGCTGAGCGCGGGCGATCGCGCCTGTCTCGTTGGTCGCAATGGCAGCGGTAAATCGACGCTCCTGAAAGCGATGGCTGGGCTCATCGAGATCGATCGCGGCACCCGCTTTCACCAGCCAGGCGCGCGGATCGCTTTCATGCCGCAATGGCCGGTCTTCGACCGCGCGTCGACCGCCGCGGCTTTTGTCGATGCGGGTCTCTCGCCGGACGCGACGCAGACCGATCGTCGCTATCGCGTCGCCGCGGTCCTGGACGAGGTCGGCGTGAGCCCAGCCCGGTTACTCGCGGATCTCTCCGGCGGCGAAAGCCGGCGCGTCAGCCTCGCTCGAGCCCTCGTCGATGATCCCGACATCTTGCTGCTCGACGAGCCGACGAACCACCTCGACATACCGGCCGTCGAGTGGCTCGAGGAGCGGCTTGCCGCTCATCACGCGGGGCTCTTGATCATCAGCCATGATCGCGCCTTCTTGAAACGCTTGTCGCGCCGCACGCTGTGGCTTGATCGCGGCGCGTTGCGTGAGCTCGATCAAGGCTATGCCGCATTCGAGGATTGGTCGGAGACCATTCTCGCGACCGAGGCCGCAACCGCGGCGCGGCTCGATAAGAGAATTGCCAGCGAGACGATCTGGTCGCGCCAAGGCATCTCGGCGCGGCGCCGTCGCAACCAGGGCCGTCTCGCCCGGCTCGCCGCCATGCGCAAGGAGCGGGCGGAACGCGTCAGCCTGGGCAAAGCGAAGCTGAGCTCGGTCAGCGCCGAGAGCGGCGGCCGTCTCGTCATCGAGGCGGAGGGAATTGCGAAGGCGTTCGAGAGCCAGGCCGGCACCAAAGTAATCGCGCGGAATTTCTCGACCCGGATCTTGCGCGGCGATCGCGTCGGTCTGATCGGGCGGAATGGCGCGGGGAAGACGACGCTCCTCGGCATGCTGACCGGCGCGATCGCCCCCGATAGCGGGACGGTCCGTTACGGCACGAATCTGATGCCAGCGGTCCTCGACCAGCAGCGGGCGGCGCTCGATCCCGACCGGTCGCTCTGGGAAACCCTGACCGAAGGCGGCGGCGATACGATTTTCGTGCAGCAGCGACCGCGCCATGTCGCTTCCTACCTCAAGGATTTCCTCTTCGAGGAGCGGCAATTTCGTGCGCCCGTCTCGACCCTTTCCGGCGGCGAGCGCAATCGCCTGCTGCTGGCCAAAGTCCTGGCGCAGCCATCGAACCTGCTGATTCTGGACGAGCCGACCAACGATCTCGATATCGAGACGCTCGATCTCGTCGAGGAGGTGCTTGCCGAGTATGACGGCACGCTGCTGCTCGTCAGCCACGATCGCGACTTCCTCGACCGGCTCGTCGGCAGCATCATCGCCGTCGAAGGGGATGGCGTGGTTCATGAATATGTCGGCGGCTATACCGTTTATCTGCGACAGCGCGGGTCGCTCCCGGCCGCGAAACCCGCGGCGAAGCCGGCTGAAGGTGCGACCGTGGCGCCGCGCGAGCGCACGCCGTCGCGGCTCAGCTACAAGGAGCAGCGCGAGCTCGAATCCTTGCCGCGGCGGATCGCCGAGCTCGAGGCCGAGAAAGCCGCGATCGAGCAGGCCTTGGCCGAACCCGATCGCTTTGCCGGCGATCACGCCGCGCTGGCCGCGAGCGCGGCACGTCACCATGCGGTGATCGCCGAGCTCACCGCGGCCGAGGAGCGCTGGCTGATGCTGGCGGAACAGCAAGAGCGGCTGGCGCGCGGCAACGGCTGAGCGCGCCGCGGAGCTAGCGCCCGACCGGGCTCGGCGTGCCAGGCATCGGCAGATAGACGGGGCGCCGCCTCACCTTCTGCGCCGCGATCGGGCGGGCATAGATTTCCTTCGTCGCCTCGACGATCACCACCCCGGCGAAGGTGGTGAACCAGCGTTCGCCGAGGCCCTCGAAAGCGCCGGCCGAGCTCAGCATCGTGCGCGAGCGGGTCGGCGGCACGTAGAGCGCCGCGGCGCTGCGCTCGGGCGTGAAATTCTCGTCGCGCAAGAGGCGCGAGAGCTGGCTCGGCGTATAGGGATGGCCCTGGCCGAAGGGCGTGCCGTCGATTCGCGCCCAGATGCCGCGCCGGTTCGGCACGACCACGAGCACCCGTCCCCCGCCCGCGAGCACGCGCCAGATTTCCTTCAAGAGCGGCCTGATCTGCTCACTGAACTCGAGGCCATGAACCAGCAGTACGCGATCGATCGAGAAATCGGGCAGCGGCAGCTCGCCTTCATCGCCGAGGACCACGCGATTGGGCCCTTCATTCGGCCAATGCAGCACGCCTTGCGCCGCCGGCATCAGCGCCAGCACCCGCTCGGCCTCGCCCAAAAAGGGGCGCAGATAGGGCGTCGCATAGCCGAGCCCCAAGAGCCGCGAGCCGGTGAGATCGGGCCACAGCAGGCGGATGCGGCGCCCGACCATGCGCCGCGCGACCTGCCCGAGGCGGGTCGCATAAAATTCTCTCAAATCGACCACATCGGCGAACATGGAACCGAGTGTAGCATGGGATGGGTTGACGATTTAGATTAGGCCCGAAGCCAGAAAAGGACGCATCACGCCATGTCCGCGCTCGTCATCCGCCAGATCCCCGTTCTGAAAGACAATTACGTCTATCTCCTCCAC
>CAYMNX010000407.1:0-3124 GCA_964391905.1 uncultured Rhizobiaceae bacterium | reverse complement strand
TCGAGGCCGCGATCCTTGAAAACGCGATAGGCAAAGCGTGGGCCGCCCAGCATCGCCATCAGCAAGAGCCAATTGATGCCGACGAGCGAGCGCGGCATCTCGGCGAGCCGGGTTGCGACGAACATCACCGGGAAGAAGATGAGGATGATGAGCGTCGTGGCGCGGAACAGCGCCATGAGATCGGGCAGCGAGGCATAGCGCCAAATGCCGCGATAGAGGCCCGACCACCAGAACACCACCGCGGCTGTCGCGGCAAAGCCGAGAGCGTAGGTCAGCAGCAGGTGCGGCGAATAGCCGGCGATGCCGCTGCCGACGCGCAGATAGAGCGACAAGATAAAAGACAGCGCCGCCATGACGACGTCATGGGAAAAGGTCGCGAAGGCGCGGGTCTTAATCCTCATTAATCATCCTTTTACACGGGACAATACCCCAAAAGCCAGGGCCGGGACTTGCCGCTGGCCGGCGGCTTGCGGGCCTCGTTAGGCTCACGCGCGACCCTCGTCTTCAATTTCGGTTAACCATTTTCCGCTACGGATAAGGGCAAGCATCCGAACCGATCGCACCTTCCTTAAATTTTTGCCTGGAGGAAGATCGCCATTCAGCCGCTGCGCCCCTCATTTCCCGGCCCGATCGCGACGGATCGCCTCGATGACGGCGCGCCCGACCGTTTCGACGGTTTTGCGTTTGCGACAGCCGATGTGCTGCTCGAGATCGGCGGGGTAGGGGCGGAAAGGGATGCCTCGATCCTTGGCCCCGAGGACACGGCGAAGGCGCTCGCCTTCGCTCTCGGCCGCTTCGCCACGGCCGAGCCCAAGGAATTCCCGCTGCCGCTCGCGAGCATCCACAATCGCCGCAGCTTCATCTTTCTCGACAATCTGCTCGATCTCATCGCGAGCGCGCTCGATCATCCCGCGGCGCCGGGCCACGCGCTCTTGATGCGCGACGATGAAGAGCTCTCGACGCCGGCGCTGTTCCAGCGCCTCGCACAGAAGCTAAAGCGCCGCGCGCGCCTCTTTCCGTTTCCGCCGGCGCTCCTCGAAGCGAGCTTGCGGGCGGCCGGGCGCGCGAGCGCAGCAAACGCGCTACTCCGCTCGCTCTCCGTCGATGACCAGCCGACGCGCACGCTCCTTGGCTGGCAGCCGCGCGCATCCCTCGATGAGGGGGTCGCCGCGACCTGCCGCTGGTTCGAGAGCGCCGCACAATGAGCGTGACGCGCAAGCTCATCTTCCTCGTCACCGAGGATTGGTATTTCTGGTCGCATCGGCTGCCGATGGCACGCGCCGCGCGCGATGCCGGCTTCGATGTCGCAGTCGCAACGCGGGTTCAGGATCACGGCGCGCGCATCCGCGGCGAAGGCTTTGCGCTCCATCCGCTCAACTGGCGGCGCGAGGCACACGGCTTGTGGCCGAACCTCGCCGCGATCGTCGCGATCTATCGCCTCTATCGCCGCGAGCGGCCGCTGATCGTGCACCACGTCGCGCTGAAGCCGGCGCTCCTCGGCGGCATCGCCGCCGCGCTCGCGCGCGTGCCGGCGGTCATCAGCATGATCGCCGGCATGGGCTATGTCGGCACCGATGGACGCCCGCATGCCCGTCTTATCGCGCGGCTCTTGCGCTTCGCATGGCCGCTTCTGCTGCTGCGCCGCAACGGCCGCGTCATCGTTCAGAACGAGGACGATCGCCACGCCCTCGCGGCGCTTCGCCCGGGCGCAGCAACGCGCATCGCCCTCATTCACGGCTCCGGCGTCGATCTCGATCATTTTCGCCGCGTGCCGGAGCCGCCGTCGCCGCCGATCGTTGCCGCCTATGTCGGCCGCATGATCGCGATCAAGGGCGTCGCGGATCTGGTCGCGGCACAGCAGAAGCTGCAGCAGCGCGGCGTCGATCTGCGCCTGATGCTCGTCGGCAAGCCCGATCCGGCCAATCCCACCTCGTTCGACGAGGCGACGCTCGCCGGCTGGAGCCGCTTGCCGGGCATCACCTGGCGCGGCTATCAGGAGGATGTGCGTGCGGTTTGGGCCGCGGCCCATATCGCCGTGCTCGCCTCGCGCGGCGGCGAGGGCTTGCCGAAGACCCTGCTCGAAGCAGCCGCCGCGGCGCGGCCGATCGTCGCAACCGATATTCCAGGAACGCGCGAGATCGCCCGCGCCGGCGTCAACGCCTTGCTGGTACCGCCCGGCGATATCGATGCGCTCGCCGCCGCGTTGAAGCAGCTGGCCGGCGACGCGGCTTTGCGGCAGCGCTTGGCGGCGGCAGGACGCGATCTCGTCGCGAATGGTTTCTCCGACGCCGCCATCGGCGCGGCGACGGTGGCGCTCTATCAGAGCGCGCTGTCCTGCCGCTGAGAAGCCGTGTTGGAGGGCTTAAGCCCGCGCCCTCATCTTGGCGACGGGCGCCGGCGCGCGGGGGCCGGGAATGGCGGCGGTCAGGTGCAGCGACGGCCGGCCGAAGAGATAGCCCTGACCATAGCCGATGCCCATTTCGTGCAGCGTATGCGCCTGGTCGACGCGCTCGATCATCTCGGCGATGACACCGACGCCGAGCTCGCGGCAGAGCGTCACAATCGCCTTCAAAATGGCGCGATCCTTCGCGCTGTTGCGCATGCGCGTCACATAGCCGCCGTCGATCTTGACGAAATCGACGGAGAGTGCCTGGAGATAAGCGAAGGAGGAGGCGCCGGCGCCAAAATCGTCGAGGCAGATGCGGTGACCGGAGTTGCGCAGCGCCGAGAGAATGCGCTCGACCCGCGCCAAATCCTGGATCGCGGTCGATTCGGTGATCTCGAAAAGGATCTGCTTTGCCAGCGACGCATGCGAACGCAGCAGCTGCAGTAGCGCATCGACGAAGAGATCGCTGTCGAGCGATTTGCCGGAAATATTGACGGCAAGGTCGAGCGCCGCATCGTCGCGCTCGCTCAGAACGGCGATCGCGCGCCGGCACATCGCAAGGTCGATCTCCACGATCATGCCGGTCTTCTCGGCGAAGCGGATCATCGCGGCCGGCGATGTCTCGGGCTCGAAGCGCGCCAGCATTTCGTGGTGATGGAGCATGAGCGAGCCGAGCGCGACGATCGGCTGGAACGCGACGTCGAACGCGCCCGCCTTGGTCGCCGCCTTGAGCTGTGC
>CAYMNX010000406.1:0-3940 GCA_964391905.1 uncultured Rhizobiaceae bacterium | reverse complement strand
TTGAAGAGCCTGCTCGAGACCGGCCGCGCTCTCGAAGACCCACGCCAGCAAGCTGGCGGTTGACGCGAGAATCAGCTGATGCCTGAAATCATGCATCTGATCAAGATTCGTGCCGCGCAAGACAAGGTCTATCAAGCCGTGTCGACGGTCGAAGGCGTTCGCAATTGGTGGACGCGCGACGCTGCTCTTGATCCAAAAGTCGGCGGAACTGGAGAGTTTGGCTTCTATGGCCACCGAATGGTCATCAAAGTCAAGGTCGCCGAATTGACTCCGCCAACACGCATAGCTTGGCATGACGTTTCCTCGACCGGCGGCGGTTTCGACGGCACGACGATCAGCTTCGACCTGAAGTCGGCCGAAGGCATTACCACGTTGTTGTTCGCGCATCGCGGATTCAAGACGGGTGGCGACAACATCGCCAGCGCAACGACACGCTGGGGCTTCTACCTTCTGAGCCTCAAACGTCATCTCGAAACGGGCAAGGGGTCGCCCAATCCCGAAGATACGGAGCTGATCCGTTGACCGGAGAGAGCTTGGCGGCTCATGACTCCCGAATGGCCGAGGCGCGACGATCGGCGTAAGCGTGAAGCTCACCGGTGACCCAGATCGATCGCGACGGCTCGAACTCATCGAAGCCGTTTCCAATGGCTGGCCGCATATTCTCTCGAGCCTCAAGAGCCTGCTCGAGACCGGCGAATCATTGAAGGAAACGCGCGAGTGGCCGAAGGGGCTTTAAGGCGATCGCAAGAAGTCGATCACCACAGAAGACACGGAGAAAAGAAAGCGTGAGAAAGCGGCGTCATTGCGATGCCCGTGCGTCGCGCGGCGGAAGCAATCCGGAGCGACCACGGGACTGCTTCGTCGCTCCTGAGCTTGTCAAAGGGGCTCCTCGCAGGGACGATGAAAATCGGAGCCGGCGAGCCGGGACAATCTCGATCTGCCCAATGCCCTCTCCGTGCCTTCCGTATCTCCGTGGTTCATCTGCCTCAACTTAATGTCGGCGCGCGGCGGTGGTGCGTCGCCTGTTCATAGGCATAGGCGAGGCGGATCATCGCGGCATCGGCATAGGGCCGGCCGAGGAAGGTGATGCCGGCCGGCAGGTTGTCGCTGGTGAAGCCGGCCGGCACGACGATCGACGGCACGTTTTCGAGGAAGGTGTTGAGATGCGGCGCGCCCTTCTGGTCGACATAGGGCGGGTTGACGCCGTCCTTGATCAAGGTCGGCTGATGCTCGACCGCCTTGTGCACGATGGCATCGAGGCGGTTATCGGCCATCACTTTGAGCATATGCGTCAGCAGCCGGTCGCGTGCCTGCAATGAGGCGAGCTGCTTCTCCTCGGGCGCCGAGCGCAGCCAGCGGTCGCGCGTCGGCTTCAAAAGCTGCTCGAAGAGCGGCGACGCCATCGCCTCCTGGCGTGATTTGAAAGGCGGGTTGGCGCCGCGGGCGAAATAGAGCCTGAAGCCCTCATCGCCCTGCGCCGCGCTGAAGGCACGCTGCGCCAAGAGCGGCTTGAGCTCGGGAATGACGATCGGATCGACGATTTCGGCGCCCGCCGCGCCGAGCTCCGCGACGGCGCGGTCGAAGACCGTCGTCACCTTGGCGAAGTCCTCGGAGGCCGGCTCCGAACCCAGCCCCATCGGCTCGCGCAGGATGCCGAGACGCGCGCCTTTAAGGGCGTTCTTGTCGAGCAGCGCGGCGAAGCTCTGCGGCGCGCGGCCAACGCCATGCGCGGTCGATGGATCGTCGGGATCGTAGCCCACCATTGCATCGAGCAGAATCGCGAGATCGGCGACGCTGCGCGCCATCGGTCCGAGCGAGCCGTTCGTCGATGGCCAGCCGCCATAGACGCCGCTGCGGCTGACGAGGCCGATGCTGGGGCGCATCCCGGCAATGCCGTTCCAGATCGCAGGCCGCCGGATCGAGGCGAGTCCTTCCTGGCCGATACCGACGGTCGCGAAATTGGCCGAGACCGCCGCGCCGGAGCCGCCGGACGAGCCGCCGACCGTGCGCTCGAGATCGTAGGGATTGCGGGTCGAGCCGTAGAGCGAGCCATGCGCGTCGCCCGCGCCCAATTCGCCCAAGGTCGCCTTGCCGAGGAGGATCGCGCCGGCCTGGCGCAGCTTCGCCGCGACGAAGCAATCGCGGCCGGGGCGATAGTCCTTGAACAGAACCGAGCCCAAGGTCGTCGGCATCTCCGCGACATCGGCCTGGTCCTTGATGACGACCGGAATGCCGTGCAAGGGCCCGACCAATCCCGATGAGCGCTGTGCCGCATCGAGCCGATTGGCCTCATCGAGCGCGCGCGGATTGAGGCTGATGATCGAGTTGATCTTCGGCCCGCTCTTGTCGTAGGCAGCAATGCGGTCGAGATAGATTTCGACCAGTTGCCGCGCGCTCAAGCTGCCGGCGCGAAATGCGGTATGAATATCGGCGATCGTCGTGTCGACGACATCAAAGTCGCGCGCAGCCATGTTGCTCTCCCTCGAATTCCCGTGGTGAGACCATGTTGCCGATTAGCGCCGATCATGTCGATGCGCTTTGCGAAGATGCACAGAATCTGAGCAAGCACCGCCTCCGATCCTGCGTCGCAGGTCGCGCTATTTCAGCGCTGCCGCGCCGGCCTGCGCCACCTGCTCATCGGGCCCGGAGGTCGGACCGCCGCTTGCTCCGATCGCGCCGACGATCTTGCCGTCCATCACCAGCGGCACGCCGCCGCCGACCGGGATCACGCCTTCGAGGCCCAGCACATAGGTGGCGCCCCCCTGAACGCGATCCTCGAAGAGCTTGCTTGGGCGGCGGAACGTCGCGGCGGTTTGCGCCTTGCGCTGCGCCAGCATGCTGGTCGAGATATTGGCGTTATCCATGCGCGCGAAATAGATGAGGTCGCCGGCCGGACCGACGACGGCGACAGCGAAGTTGAAGCCCGTCTTCTGCGCCTCGGCGAGCGCTGCCTCGACCGCCCTTCTCGCATCGGCCATCGCGATCGGCAGGCCATAGGGCAAGACCGGCGGAGAAGCCGCGGCTGGCGCGCCGGCCTGCGGCGCCTGAGCCATCGTCGGACCGGCAGCGAGTATCATGCCAAGCGCAAGCGAAACGCATAGCGACGAACGCATGAGATCCTCCCTAATGTGGTTTGTTATTCCGTGAGATTATCGGCGCGCCGGGACGGCGTCATTACACGCTTGCGCGACGCGCGGTCGCCTTCGCCAACCGCCGGCGGTTTTGCACCGGCGTCTCCTCGGGGCCGCTCGCGACGGGCGACACCCGCCCCCTAGCGCCGGCGGCGGCTCGAGAATTCGTCGAAGGCCGCGGCGTGATGCTCCATGCCTTTGGCGATGAGGGCGCGCATCAGATTGTCGCCGAGCCGACCGGCGCCAGCGAGGATGTCGGGCTGCATGCCGAGCACGGTGGCGAGCAGACCGGTACGAACCTCCACCTTCGCCGCGTCGAAGATCTCGCGACATTTCGCGATCGAGAGCTCCCTCGCCTGGTGCTCGTCGCCGCTCTCAGCGAGAATACGCTCGGCGATCGTATAGGCGGTGAAATCGAGAATGCCGGGCATCAGCCGCTCGACTTTCCCGAGCGCCAGTTCCGCGGCGGCACGATCGACCTTGGGCGGCATGGCGCTGAAGAGGCGCGACTGCCGCAGCCGCGCATAGAGAAGCCCCGCCTTGCCGCCGGAGCGCGCCGTCCACTCCGCCTCGGTCAAGAGCGAGCTTTCCGCGAACTCCGCCTCGGCACCGTTATCGGCGGAGCAATAAACGACGCCGTCCGATACTTCCTCGACAACATAGCGCTGCCCCTTGGCCGTGAAGGCATAGGCGCCGCGGCGAAATTTAGAGGCCATCAGAACCACTCTCCCTAGAGTGCCCGCTCATCGCTCGACCACGATCCCGTCCTCGAGCGAAAGGATACGGTCCATGCGGCGCGCGAGGTCGAG
>CAYMNX010000405.1:0-2702 GCA_964391905.1 uncultured Rhizobiaceae bacterium | reverse complement strand
GGACGCCTCGGCGGCGACGGGCGCGGCGGCGACGCAGGTGCTGGGCGCCGCGGGCGGCTTGGCGAAGCAGGCGCAGAACCTGTCGCAGGAGGTCGATTCCTTCCTCACCGGCGTCAAGGCGGCGTAAGGTCTTGCCCGGGGCGAGCGGCGAAGCCATGGCTTCGCCGTCCTTCGCCGCACCGTCCTGGTTAGCGTTCCGTTAAAGCGGAAGTTTTTCGCCACAGAGATGAGGCCGCGACGGGATTAGACAATTCAAAGTCGTCACGCGCGGACTTGTTCCGCGCATTCACGGGGTTCATCTCGCGTTCCAAACACGTGGATGGCCGGCACGAGGACTTTAAAATCTCGCCGGTGAGCCCTATTAAATTTTTTTTAGAGCCGACGCTCTAGGATGCGGGGTCATTCGTCACGTCCCGAAGAGGATGCACCCGCCGTGTCATTGCTTCGCAATCTGTCGATCCGTTCCAAGGTGCTGAGCGCCTTCATCCTCGTGCTGGTGCTGGCGGATGCGCTTGGCATTTTTGCGCTACAGCGGCTCGGCGCGGTCAACGACGCCTCGGCTCAGCTACGCGATACCGGCGTCCCCTCTTTGCGGGCGCTTGGCGCGATCTCGACCTATAGCGAGCGGATTCGCGCCAATCAGAACACCTACCTCATGCAGCCCGACGACAAGGGCCGCGAGAATTTGGCCAAAGTTCTGCAAGCGACTTTCGACATGCGCGACAAGGCATGGCGCGCGTATCAGCCGCTGATCACTTCGAGCGACGAGCGTCAGCTCGCCGATACGATGGCGAAGACCTGGAGCGACTATCAGAGCAAATGGAGCCAGGTCGTCGAGCTGCAGAAGAAAGGCGATGCGGAAGCGCTGGGCAAGCTCTACTCCGGCGACATGCTGCAGATCTTGGGAAAATATCGCGACGTGATCTCGCAAGATCTCGATCTCAACGCGAAAGAAGCGGCGCGCATGGCTGAATCGAGCGTCGAGGTTTATCGATCGGCACGCTATTTCATCATCGGCGCGCTGGTGCTCGTCACGGTTCTTTGCCTCGGCGTCGCTCTTCTCATCGTCAATGGCGTGTCGAAACCGATCGCCATGATGACCGAGGCGATGAAGCGTCTCGCCGGCCATGATTTGAAGACCGAGATCGTCGGGGTCGGGCGCAAGGACGAGATCGGCGCGATGGCCGAGGCGGTGCAGGTCTTCAAGAACAACATGATCGAGGCCGATCGTCTCGCGGAAGAGAAAGAGGCAGACCGTCAGATTCGGGTCAAGCGCCGGGAGACGATCGACGCGCTGACGACGCGCTTCGAAGCGCATGTGCGCGAGCTCATCGATTCCCTGTCGCGCTCGGCAAGCGAGATGGAGGCGACCGCCAGCGCGATGAGCGCCACCGCCGAGGAGACCAATCGGCAATCGATGACCGTCGCCTCGGCGACCGAACAGGCTTCGGCCAATGTGCAGACCGTCGCGACCGCCTCGGAGGAGCTCGCCTCCTCGATCCAGGAGATCGCGCGCCAGGTGGCGCAATCCTCGAAGATCGCGATGAAGGCGGTCGAGGATGCAAAGCACACCGACGCGACGGTGCAGGAGCTCGCGACCGGCGCGCAGAAGATCGGCGAGGTGGTGAATCTCATCCAGAGCATCGCGAGCCAGACCAATCTTCTGGCGCTCAACGCGACGATCGAGGCGGCGCGCGCCGGCGAGGCGGGAAAGGGCTTCGCGGTGGTGGCATCCGAGGTGAAGGCGCTCGCCAATCAGACGGCGAAGGCGACGGACGAGATCGCGGGGCAGGTCGGGCAGATCCAAGAGAGCACGAAGCAGGCGGTGGATGCGATCCGCGGCATCGCGCAGACGATCGACGAGATCAGCCAGATCGCCAATGCGATCGCGAGCGCCGTCGAGCAGCAAGGCTCGGCCACGCAAGAGATCGCGCGCAATGTGCAGCAGGCGGCGCAGGGCACCCAGGAAGTGACGAAGAACATCGTCGCGGTGAAAGAGGCATCGGCGGCGACGGGCGCGGCGGCAACGCAAGTGCTGGGCGCGGCCGGCGGTCTCGCGAAGCAGGCGCAGAAGCTGTCGCGGGAAGTCGATTCCTTCCTCTCCGGCGTCAAGGCGGCGTAATCGCGCTTCGGCGCGCTCGTCATCGGTCGGGGTGCGTCCAGGGTGTTCTCTTTTTGTTCTTGACTCGATCCGGATCGAATTGCTATAATTATGCCATGCTGAAATTTTGCCCGGCGCGCTCCGCCGGGTTTTTTGTTGCCTCACTCAGCCGGCTGCTCTTCCGACCATTCGATCATGACGAGGCGCGATGGACCTTGCCGAGATTGGACGCCTCGTCGCCATGCCATGGTCCGAGCGCAAAGCGCGCCTCGCCGCGCTCGGCCCCGATGACGCGTTCGAGCTCTGCTATGACTGGCGGCTCTGGGCGCGGCCGTCGCAGCTTGCGCCGGAAGGATCGTGGCGCATCTGGCTGCTGCTCGCGGGACGCGGCTTCGGCAAGACGCGCAGCGGCGCCGAATGGGTGCGCGAGCAAGTCGAGGGAGGCAAGGCGAAGCGCGTCGCGCTCGTCGCACCGACCGCGGCCGATGCGCGCGACGTGATGGTCGAGGGCGAAAGCGGGTTGCTGGCGGTATCAACCCCAGACGAGCGGCCGATTTACGAGCCCTCGAAACGACGCCTGAGCTGGAAAAACGGAGCGGTC
>CAYMNX010000404.1:0-5052 GCA_964391905.1 uncultured Rhizobiaceae bacterium | reverse complement strand
GCACGATCACCATGCCGACCTCTTCCGCGAGCAGAAGCTTCTCGGGCGAGACCAGCTCGAATTGCAGCTTGTCGGCCATCAAGCCGCCTCGGCGGCGAGCTTGCGCGCTTTCTCGACCGCCTCTTCGATCGTGCCGACCATGTAGAAGGCGCTCTCGGGCAGCTCGTCATAATCGCCGGCGACGATGCCCTTGAACCCCTTGATCGTGTCTTCGAGCTTCACGAATACGCCGGGCGTGCCGGTGAAGACTTCGGCGACATGGAAGGGCTGCGACAGGAAGCGCTGAATCTTGCGCGCGCGGGAAACGACGAGCTTGTCCTCTTCCGAAAGCTCGTCCATGCCGAGAATGGCGATGATGTCCTGCAGCGACTTATAAGTCTGCAAGACGCGCTGAACGTCGCGCGCGACCTTGTAATGCTCTTCGCCGACGACGCGCGGATCGAGCATGCGCGAGGTCGAGTCGAGCGGATCGACCGCCGGATAGATGCCGAGCTCAGCGATTTGTCGCGACAGGACCGTTGTCGAGTCAAGGTGAGCGAAGGAGGTGGCGGGCGCCGGATCGGTGAGATCGTCGGCGGGCACGTAAATCGCCTGCACCGAGGTGATCGAGCCTTTCTTGGTCGTGGTGATGCGCTCTTGCAGCGCGCCCATATCGGTCGCAAGCGTCGGCTGATAGCCGACCGCCGAGGGAATGCGGCCCAAGAGCGCCGAGACCTCGGAGCCCGCTTGGGTGAAGCGGAAGATATTGTCGACGAAGAAGAGCACGTCTTGGCCTTCCTCGTCGCGGAAATATTCGGCGAGGGTCAGGCCGGTGAGGCCGACGCGGGCGCGGGCGCCGGGCGGCTCGTTCATCTGGCCATAGACGAGCGCCGCCTTGGAGCCCGATCCGTCGGTCTTGATGACGCCCGATTCCATCATCTCGTGATAGAGATCGTTGCCCTCGCGCGTGCGCTCGCCGACGCCGGCGAAGACCGAGTAGCCGCCATGCGCCTTGGCGATGTTGTTGATGAGCTCCATGATGATGACGGTCTTGCCGACGCCGGCGCCGCCGAAGAGGCCGACCTTGCCGCCGCGCGCATAAGGCGCCAGGAGGTCGACGACCTTGATGCCGGTGATGAGAATTTCGGCCTCGGTCGATTGATCGATGAATTCGGGCGCCGGCTTGTGGATCGGCGAGGTCTGCTTCGCGTTGATGGGCCCGCGCTCGTCGACCGGCTCGCCGATGACATTGACGATGCGGCCCAGCGTCTCGGGTCCGACCGGCACGCGGATCGGGGCGCCGGTATCGACCACTTCGGCGCCGCGCACGAGGCCGTCGGTCGTATCCATGGCGATGGTGCGGACCGTATTCTCGCCCAAATGCTGCGCCACCTCGAGCACCAGGGTCTTGCCCTGATTCTCGATGTGGAGCGCGTTTAGGATCGCCGGCAAATCGCCATCGAATTTCACATCGACGACGGCGCCGATGACTTGCGTAATGGTGCCGATATTGTTCTTCGCCATGGTCGCAGTTCCTCTTTAGAGCGCCTCGGCGCCCGAAATAATCTCGATCAATTCTTTGGTGATCGCCGCCTGACGCGAGCGGTTATAGGTGATGTTGAGCAGGTTGATCATATCGCCGGCGTTGCGCGTCGCATTGTCCATCGCCGTCATGCGCGCGCCTTGCTCGGAGGCCGCATTCTCCAAGAGCGCCGTATAGATCTGCACCGCGAGGTTGCGCGGCAGGAGATCCGCGAGAATCTCGCCCTCTTCGGGCTCGAATTCATAGACACCGGCCCCGGCAGTGGGCGCCGCTGCCTCCGGCGGCACGAAGGGGATGAGCGGCTGGCGCGTCACGATCTGGCTGATCGCCGACTTGAAGCGGTTGTAGATGATGGTGCAGGCATCGAATTCGTCGGCATCGAAGCGCGTCAGCAGGCGCTCGGCAATCTCGCGCGCCGAGTCGAAGTTGAGCGTCGGCCGGCCGACTTCGGTGAGGCTGTCAACGATGAGGCGCGCATGGTCGCGGCGCAGCGAATCGCGGCCTTTGCGCCCGATCGTCAGGAGCTTCACGTTCTTGCCGGCACCGATGAGCTCGCGAATCATCCGCCGCGTATCGCGCAGGATCGTGGCATTGAAGCCGCCGGCGAGACCGCGATCGGAGGTCGCGACGACGATCAGATGCGTCTGATCCTTGCCCGTGCCGGCCAAAAGCCGCGGCGCATTGGCCATGCCCCTCGAATTCGCGGCCAGGGAGCCGAGCATCCGCTCCATACGCTGCGCATAAGGACGCGACGCCTCGGCCTGCTCTTGAGCGCGGCGCAAGCGCGACGCCGCCACCATCTTCATCGCCGAGGTGATCTTTTGCGTCGAACGAACGCTGCGAATCCGCAGCCGCAATTCCTTGAGGGTGGCCATAAGCGACCGTTATGTCTTCCTAAGCGAAGGTCTTGGCGAAACCGTCGAGAAACGCCGTCAATTCCTTTTCGGTGTCCGCCGCGAGCTCGCGCTTGTCGCGGATTGCCTTCAGGATCTCGGGTTTCTTCGAGCGCAGCTCGCTGAGCATCGCCGCTTCGAACCGCGTGACGGCGGCGGTGTCGACCTTGTCGAGATAGCCGCGCGTGCCGGCGAAGATCGAGACTACCTGCTCTTCGACCGCCATCGGCGTGAATTGCGGCTGCTTCAACAATTCGGTGAGGCGCGCGCCGCGCGCAAGCAGCCGCTGCGTCGCCGGATCGAGGTCCGAGGCAAACTGCGCGAACGACGCCATTTCGCGATATTGCGCCAATTCCAGCTTGATGCGGCCGGCGACCTGCTTCATCGCCTTGATCTGCGCCGCCGAGCCGACGCGGCTGACCGAGAGACCGACGTTAATCGCCGGGCGAATGCCGCGATAGAAGAGCTCGGTCTCGAGGAAGATCTGACCATCGGTGATCGAGATCACATTGGTCGGAATATAGGCGGAGACGTCGCCGGCTTGGGTCTCGATGATCGGCAACGCCGTCAGCGAGCCCGAGCCATGCTGGTCGTTCATCTTCGCCGCGCGCTCCAAGAGACGGGAGTGGAGATAGAACACGTCGCCGGGATAGGCTTCGCGGCCCGGCGGGCGGCGCAGCAGCAGCTACATCTGGCGATAAGCGACCGCCTGTTTCGAAAGATCGTCATAGACGATCACCGCATGCATGCCGTTGTCGCGGAAGAACTCGCCCATGGCGCAGCCGGCATAGGGCGCCAAGAATTGCAGCGGTGCGGGCTCGGAAGCGGTCGCCGCCACGACGATCGAGTATTCGAGCGCGCCGTAATCCTGCAGGGTCTTGACGATCTGCGCGACCGTCGAGCGCTTCTGCCCGACCGCGACGTAGACGCAATAGAGCTTCTTCGATTCGTCGCCGCCGGCATTGACCGCCTTCTGATTGAGGAAGGCATCGATCGCGACCGCGGTCTTGCCGGTCTGGCGATCACCGATGATGAGCTCGCGCTGGCCGCGGCCGATCGGCACCAGCGCGTCGATGGCTTTGAGGCCGGTCTGCACCGGCTCGTGAACCGATTTGCGCGGGATGATGCCCGGCGCCTTCACCTCGACACGGGCGCGCGTCACGTCCTTGAGCGGCCCCTTGCCGTCGATCGGCTGACCCAGCGCGTCGACGACGCGGCCCAAGAGCCCGCGCCCCACCGGCACGTCGACGATGGCGCCGGTGCGCTTCACCGTCGCGCCTTCGGAGATGCCGGTATCGTCGCCGAAAATGACGACGCCGACATTGTCGCTCTCGAGGTTTAGGGCCATGCCTTTGACCCCGTTCGGGAACTCGACCAGCTCGCCGGCTTGCACCTTGTCGAGCCCATAGACGCGGGCGATGCCGTCGCCGACCGAGAGCACCTGGCCGACCTCGGCAACATCGGCTTCGGAGCCGAAGCTGGCGATCTGCTGCTTCAGGATGGCGGAGATTTCCGCCGCGCGAATTTCCATCTATCGGACTCCTTTCATGGCGAGCTGCAGACGGTGCAGCTTGCTGCTGAGCGACGCATCGACCATGCGCGAGCCCAGCTTGACAATGAGGCCGCCGAGCAAGCTCGGATCGACCCGTAATTCCATGGCGACTTTGCTGCCGACCGCGCGCCGCAGCCGCTCATCGAGCGCCTGGCGCTGCGCCTCGGTCAATTCCTGCGCCGCGATGACATGCGCGGTCACCTCGCCGCGACGCGACGCCAATTCCGTAAGGTAGGCATCGATCACTGCCGGCAAGACGAAGAGGCGGCGGTTCTTCGCCATGAGGCCGAGGATGTTCTTGACGAGCGGCTGGAATTGGGCGCGCTCGGCCAATGCGGCGATCGCCTTTCCCTGGTCGGACCGCGTCAGCACCGGGCTGCGGATGAGGCGCTTCAAATCCGGACTTTCGTCGATCAATCGGCGAAGCGCGCGCAAATCCTCGGCCACGGGATCGAGCAGCTTCTGCTCGTCGGCAAGCTCGTAGAGCGCGGTGGCATAACGCTCGCCGAGTCCGGTAGTGCCTGAGGCTTCAGATGCCACGTTGAAAGAGCCCTCGTTGATCCCGGACGAAAGCGGGTTGCGCCGGAAGTATCTGAAATGACGTGCTTCCTGGGATCGTCGAGGACTTGGCCCCCCTCATATCGACCCCGCCCGGAAGGCGGCGGGTTTTTAACACAGCGTTCACGGCTCCGCAACCCGCGCCGGACTCGACAGTTTGTCTCACCGCGCCCTCGCGCCAGCTCCGCCAAATTGGGTTCGTTTGGTAATTTTTAGATTCGCCATCGCCCTGGCCGGTGGGAGGCTGAACGCGACCTGCGTACATTTGGGGTCTCGATCACCAACAATCAAGGGTGGCGGTGAAGCCATTGCATGCCGGGTCGGGGTGGCGCGAGCGTGGGCGGCCTGGAAACGTTCATAAAAACTCGGGATGAAAACATGGCAAAGACGAAGATCCGTCATTTAGCCATTCTCGCGCGCAACCCCAAAAAGGTCGACGACATCGCCGCCATTACCAAGAAGATCGCGGCCTTCGATATTGAAGAGCCGAAGAAGCGCCCGGCCGATCGTACCTATGCCGAGTTCCG
>CAYMNX010000403.1:0-1651 GCA_964391905.1 uncultured Rhizobiaceae bacterium | reverse complement strand
CGCAGGCCGCCAGCATCAGGAGACCCGCGACAAGCAGCCAGCGAAGTAGGTCTTTCATGTCGATCCCTCCCCAGAAAATGTGAAACGTATCACACTTGTGAGGCCCCGCATTCTAGCAATCCGGACTGTGTAGGAGATGTCGCAGAACGCCGATCCGGCGCGTAAGAATAGTCGACTTCGTGCATTGAACCCGCCAGCGGGCGACTTGGCGAGTGAACCGCCCGCGCTCCTCTCTCGATGTACGTGCTGGCCGCCCAAGCCCCGTCGCCCGCATAACGCGCCCGCCTTGCCCAAGGCTGCCGGCAACGCGACGCTGGGCTCTCCTTTGACCGGCGATATCGTGCCGATCCGGTCCTATATCGGCAGCCACGCCAGAGCCGCGCACGCCGTCGCCGACGGAAAGCTCGAGCGTATCCACGATTCGACGCGCTCGATCAGTCGAGTGCGGTGCTGCTCAAGGAAGAACAGATGATCGCATGTGGGCCAATGTTCGAACGTGACCTTGCGATGCCGGGCCATGCTGCCGAACGTGGAACGAAACTGCCTCTTGTGAAGGAAATACGAAGCTCCGCCCGTGTAAAGCGCCAGCACGGCGACTCCGCGTGACAGCATCGCGCGGAGCTGGAGGCGCTCGGTGCCGGGTGGCGGCCAATCGCGCAAATCTCTGTCGCTGATGGGGGGATGCTCGCCGGACGCCCGGTGCAGATTGCGTCTGATCGTGCCGAGCCATCGTGAAGGCTGCTTCAGCAGGCGCGCGAAGCGGGCATAGGAGTGCCAGATGCCGGGACGGGCTATGCCGTCGAGAAGAATCAAGCCTTCGATACGCGGATCGGCTAACGCATATTTCCAGCCCGAGTCGGCAGCGGAGCACAATCCGCCGATCACGAACGTCTTGCACCCGATGCACGCCTGCATGCGGTCGAGCGCGTCGCGTATCGCATCCCGCTCGTTCATGTCGGTCATGATGGGCGTATCGCCGATACCCGGCAGATCGAAACGCAGGACAGCGCAACCGGATCTCGCGAGCTTTCTCGCCATGCGCGTATAGAGACGGAATGGCCCGTTCCGATGGATGAGCCCGGCATTCAGCAGGACGACGGCGACCGGGCTGCGGCCGCCGGGCGGAAGGCTCAACAGTCCGAACGATCCGGTGGCCAGTGGCAGGATCTTTTCCATGTCAGGCGACGCCCATCGCAGCGCAGAGATTGGTCGTGAGTTCCGCCAGCTGTGCGCTCTGGATAGGGCCGACTTCAAGCGAAGTCGTCCAACGAGTCAGTGTCGGAGGAACGGGAATGGCCGACCCTCGCAAACGAGCATCAGCCACATCGGGCCCGATGATGACGACCTTGCCGTTCCATGATGCGTCTGGTTGCACACGCAAGCTCGAAGGCGGTTCGCGAAACTCGGAAGAAAGCCTGTATCCCATGAGTGTATCGCGGGAATGCGCAGGACCGTGCGGCATATTGGCGCGTTCGCGCGAGTCCAGGGCTTCGAGCTCGGCAAGATAATCGGTCCATGCCTCGATAGGCTGCCAGAGGAATAAACCGGTAGCGTCGACGGCCGCGGCCGGTTAGATCGCGACGACCCAGCGCGCCCGAATTCCCAAAATTAAGGTCGGAGCGGAGCCGCACGTCGCGAGCCGATGTTGAAA
>CAYMNX010000402.1:0-5564 GCA_964391905.1 uncultured Rhizobiaceae bacterium | reverse complement strand
GCGGGCAGAAGCGCGACTTCGTCTATGTGCGGGACTGCGTCGATGAGATGCTGTGGCTTTATGATCATCCCGCCGTGAGCGGCCTCTTCAACGCCGGCACCGGCACGGCGCGCAGCTTCGCCGATCTGGCGCGGGCGGTCTATCACGCGCTCGGCCGCGAGGCGCGGATCGAGTTCGTCGACACGCCCATCCAGATTCGCGATAAATACCAATACTTCACCGAGGCGCGGATGGAGCGCATCCGCGCCGCAGGCTATCGCCGGCCGCCGACCTCGCTCGAGGAAGGCGTTCGCGACTACGTGCAGACCTATCTCGCCGCCGCTGATCCTTACCGCTGATGCTCGTCATTCCCTATCCCGCCATCGATCCGATTGCCGTGGCGATCGGCCCCGTCGCGATCCGCTGGTACGCGCTCGCCTATATCGTCGGCCTGATCCTCGGATGGCGCTATTGCCTCTGGATCGCAAAGCGCCCGCCCGCCGTCGCCTCGGCGCTGGCGATCGACGATTTCCTCGTCTGGGCGACGCTCGGCGTGGTTCTGGGCGGCCGCGCCGGCTATGTCCTGTTCTACAAGCCGCAGGAATATTTCCAAAATCCGCGCGAGATTTTGGAGCTCTGGCATGGCGGCATGTCGTTCCATGGCGGCGCGCTCGGCGTCATCATCGCGATGTGGCTCTTCTGCCGCCAGCGCAGCCTCTCCTTCTTCGCCTTTGCTGACATCATCACGAGCGCCGTGCCGATCGGCCTCTTCTTCGGCCGGGTTGCCAATTTCATCAATGGCGAGCTCTGGGGAAAGCCGACCGATGTCCCGTGGGCGATGGTCTTTCCCAATGCCGACGCGCAGCCGCGCCATCCGAGCCAGCTCTACGAAGCGGGGCTCGAAGGGATCGTGCTGTTTCTGATCCTGTTCGCACTCTTGCGCTGGACCGATATTCGCGAGCGGCCGGGCGCGCAATCGGGCGTTTTCCTGATCGGCTACGCGATCGCGCGCATCTTCGTCGAGTTCTTTCGCGAGCCCGATTCCTTCATGGGCTATCTCTGGTTCGGCGCGACCATGGGACAGCTTCTGTCGATTCCGGTCCTGGCGCTCGGCCTATGGCTCGTCGTTTTCGCGAAGAAGGCGAATTGACCGCGCTGCCACGCCGCCTGCAGCAACGCATCCGCGCCGGCGGCCCGATCAGCGTCGCCGATTACATGGCGGAGGTTGCGGCCTCTTACTACGGCGCGCGCGACCCGTTCGGCGCGGCCGGCGATTTCATCACCGCGCCGGAGGTGAGCCAGATCTTCGGCGAGCTCCTGGGCCTCTGGTGCGCGGAGCTGTGGCAGCGCCTCGGCGCGCCCGATCCCGTGCTCCTGGTCGAGCTCGGGCCCGGCCGCGGCACGCTGATGGCGGATGCGCTGCGCGCGGCGCGCGTGGTGCCGGGCTTCGACCGCGCGCTGCGGCTCCACCTCGTCGAGACGAGCGCCGCGCTGCGGCGGAAGCAGGCCGAGAAGCTCAGCGCGTTCAAGCCGCATTGGCACGACAGCATCGCGACGCTGCCGCCGGGGCCGATGCTGCTCGTCGCCAACGAGTTCCTCGACGCCCTGCCGATCCAGCAGTTCGAGCGGCGCGACAAGAGCTGGCACGAGCGCCGTATCGGCCTTGCCGAAGACGGCGAGAGCTTCGTGTTTGTCGCCGCGCCGACGCCCAGTGCGGCGCTGCAATTGCCCGAGGCGCCGGCCGGCACGATTGCCGAAATCGCGCCCGCCGCCGCGGCGCTTGGCGTCGCGCTCGGCACGCGACTCGCGGGCGAAGGGGGCGCCGCGCTCTTCATCGATTACGGTCATGTGACGAGCACTTACGGCGACACGCTGCAAGCGCTGCGGCGGCACCGCCCCGTCCCGGTCCTCGAAGCGCCGGGCAGCGCCGATCTTACGGCGCATGTCGACTTCGCGGCCTTCGCCGCGGCCGCGCGCGCCGGCGGCGCGGCAGTGTTCGGCCCGGCGACGCAGCGCGATTTCCTGCTGCGACTCGGCCTCGAGACACGCAAGGCGAAGCTGCTCGAGCGCGCGACGCCCGACCAGGCATCGGCGATCGTGAGCGGCGCCGCGCGCTTGATCGAAGCGGAGCAGATGGGCAGCTTGTTCAAGGTGCTGGCGCTCGGGCAAAAGGGGGCGCCCGCGCCTTCGGGCTTTGAGGGGGAGACGCCTTGATGATCCGCACCGCGCTGCTCGATCTGCCGGCGCTCCGCCACGGCTTCTTCACCCGCGAGGGCGGCGTCAGCAGCGGCGTCTTTGCCTCGCTCAATTGCAGCGCGAGCTCGGGCGACGATCCGCAGAACGTCGCCGAGAATCGCCGCCGCGTCGCGGCGCAGCTCGGCTTGAGCCTCGATCGGCTGGCGCTATGCCACCAAGTGCACAGCGCCGATGTCGTGGTCGTGGAGCAGCCCTGGCCGATGACCGATCGGCCGCGCGCCGATGCGATGGTGACGAAAGTGAAAGGCGTGGCGCTCGGCATCCTCACCGCCGATTGCGCGCCGGTGCTCTTCGCCGATGCGGGCGCGGGAATCGTCGCCGCCGCGCATGCCGGCTGGCGCGGCGCCGTCTCCGGCGTGCTCGAAGCGACCGTTGCGGCGATGGAGCGCCAAGGGGCGACGCGCGGACGCATCAAAGCCGCGATCGGTCCCTGCATCGGCTTTCAGTCCTATGAGGTCGGGCCCGAATTCCCCGCGCCCTTCCTCGCGCAAGATCCCGAGAATGCGCGCTTCTTCCGCCCCGCCGCGCGCGAGCGTCACCATTTCTTCGATCTCGCCGGCTATGTCCGCACCCGGCTCGCCGCGGCCGGCATCACGCAAATCGCGGCGACCGGCGGCGACACCGCCGCCGAGGCGCAGCGCTTCTTCTCCTGGCGCCGCACCTGCCTCGAGGGCGAGCGCCGATTCGGGCATGAGCTCTCGGCGATCTGCCTTGCACCCTAGCGGCACGCGGTTATCATTCCACGATGCATATTGTCGCTCTGTTCGCGCTGCTGCTCCTTGCCGCCTGCCAACCGCTTCCTCACCCCTTCGCCCATGACACGCCGCCGCCGAACTCGCCGATTCTGACGCCGCCCGACAGCGCCGGAATCATGGTCGAGCCGGTCGCGGGCGCGCCCGAGCCCGCGGCGCACGATCTCGCCGCGGCAATGGCGAAAGCGCTTCAGGACAATGACGTGCCGGCGAGCACGGGCGCCAGCAATCGCGGTTCCTACCGGCTATCGGGGACTGCCAAGGCCGAGCCCGCGAGCGGCGGCACTCTGCTGATCACCGTCGCCTGGGAGATGCGCGATGCCGGCGGCGCCGCGGTGAGTCGGCAGGAAACGCGATTGACCCTCCCCACCGCAGCCTGGGGCAAGGGCGGCGGCGAGGTCGCGGCGCTCGCCCGCGAGGCGGCGCCCGGGCTCGCGAAGGTGGTGCAGACGACGGCGCCGGCGCCGCTCGCCGGAACCGAGACGCTGATCGCCGTGCGCACCGTCACGGGCGCGCCGGGCGATGGCGGCGAGGCGCTGGCGCATGCGATGGAGGATGCGCTGCGGCGCGCCAATCTGACGCTCGTCGACGAGCCCGGCGATCAGCCCAATTTCCTCGTCCAGGGCAAGGTCGAGATGTCGCCGGCCGCCAATGGCAAGCAGCAGATCACCATCGCCTGGGCCCTGCTCCGCCCCGATGGCGGGCAGATCGGACAGGTGAAGCAGGAAAATGCGGTCGCGGCCGGCAGCCTCGACGGGAATTGGGGTCTCACCGCCTATGACGTCGCCAATGCCGCGGCCCCCGGCATCGCGGCGCTGATCGCGGAAAGCAAGCGGGTGGGCAAGTCCTAGGCGTGAATCCACTGCCGGTTTACAGTCGGTGGCGGCTTTGTTACAGTCCGCCGCGCGCGCAAATCCCGGCAAAAACTCCGCATGAAAATCCTTGCTTGCAACAGCAATCGGCCGCTCGCCGAGGCGATTTCCGCCTACCTCCACCTGCCTCTGACGGATGCCAGCGTGCGCCGCTTCCAGGATCAGGAGGTTTTCGTCGAGATTCACGAGAATGCGCGCGGCGAGGACGTGTTCGTCATCCAATCGACCTCTTATCCGGCGAACGACAACCTGATGGAGCTCCTCGTCACGCTCGATGCGCTGAAGCGCGCCTCGGCGCGGCGCGCGACCGCGGTCATCCCCTATTACGGATATGCGCGCCAGGACCGCAAATCGGGGTCGCGCACGCCGATCTCGGCGAAGCTCGTCGCCAATATGATCACCGCCGCCGGCGCCGACCGCGTTCTCACCCTCGATCTTCATGCCGGCCAGATCCAGGGCTTCTTCGACATCCCGCTCGACAATCTCTTCGCCGCCCCGGTTTTCATCGAGGACATCAAGGCGCGGTATAATGGCGGCGACCTCGTCGTCGTCTCGCCCGATGTCGGGGGCGTCGTGCGCGCGCGCGCGATCGCGCGGCGCGTCGATGCCGATCTCGCCATCATCGACAAGCGGCGCGAGCGCGCCGGCATCTCCGAGGTCATGAACATCATCGGCGATATCGAGGGGCGCCGCTGCATCCTGATCGACGATATCGTCGACAGCGCCGGCACGCTCTGCAACGCCGCCGAGGCGCTGATCGAGCGCGGCGCGAAATCGGTCGCGGCCTATGTCACCCATGGCGTGCTCTCGGGCGGCGCCGTCGCGCGGGTCTCGACCTCGCCCTTGGAAGCGCTCGTCACCACCGATAGTATCGCCGCGACCGAAGCGGTGAGCGCCGCGCCCAATATCCGGCGGCTCACCATCGCGCCGCTGATGGCGGAGGCGATCCTCCGCATCAGCGAGGAGCGCTCGGTCTCGAGCCTGTTCGTATAACGTCGTTCGAATTTCCACCGGCGCGCGGCACCCCTGGAGGCCGCCGCCTTTTGAGGCCAGCAAAGGAGTAGACAATGGCTGAAACCGTTACTTTACGCGCCGAGGCGCGCGACCGGGCCGGAAAGGGGGCCGCCCGGGCCGCTCGCCGTGCGGGGCGTGTTCCCGGCGTTCTCTATGGCGAGGGCAAGCCCGCCACCTTGATCTCGCTCGATCCGCGCGAGCTTGTCCGCGAATTGCACCGGCCCGGCTTCTTCGCACGCCTCGTCAATGTCGACATCGACGGCACCGTGCATCGCACGCTGCCGCGCGACGTGCAGCTCGACCCGGTCAAGGATCAGCCGATCCATGTCGACTTCTTGCGCGTCCATGCCGGAACCACGGTGGTCGTCGCCGTGCCGGTGCATTTCACCGGCCAGGAGAACTCGCCCGGCCTGCGCCGCGGCGGCATGCTGAACGTGGTGCGTCACGAGATCGACCTCGTCTGCCCGGTCGAGAGCATCCCCGATCGCATCGAGATCAGCCTCGAGGGCAAGGATATCGGCGACAGCATCCACATCACCGGCATCGCGCTTCCGCCCGGCACGCGCCCGACCATCAGCCGCAACTTCACCGTCGCCTCGATCGCCGCGCCGACCGCGATACGCGAGGAGCAAGCGGCCGCTGCGGCGGCGGCGACCGCTGCGGCCGAGGCCGCTGCCGCCGCCGGCGCGCC
>CAYMNX010000401.1:0-2148 GCA_964391905.1 uncultured Rhizobiaceae bacterium | reverse complement strand
GGTTCATCATCCGCGAGCAGATGGAGCCGACCGAGGCCTTCGAGCGAATCTATGGCAAGGTCATGGCGCCGCTCTTGGAGACCGCGCGCCATCTCGTCGGCGCGCTGCTCGAGGCCGATGCCGATAGCGACGCGGTGCGGCTGCGCACCATTGCGCTCATTGGGCAAATCCTCGTCCTGCGCGTGGCGCGCGCCGCGGCGCTGCGCCAGCTCGGCTGGGAGAAGATCGGCCCCGAAGAACATGCCGCCATCCACGCGATGATCCGCGCGACCGTTGCCGCCCTTGGACCGAACGATGAATCGAGAGGTGCCGCATGAGCCGCATTCGAAGAATTGGCATTGTCGCCGCGATTCTGGTCGTGCTCGGCGGCCTCGCCTGGGGCTTCGACCTGCCGGCGCGCCTTGGCTGGGGCAGCAAGGAAGCGCGCGCGCTGACGCTTTACGGCAATGTCGACATTCGCCAGGTCGAGCTCGGCTTCCGCGTTTCGGGCCGCATCAAGGCGATGCATTTCGAGGAAGGCGACACGGTGAAAGCTGGCACGCTTCTCGCCGAGCTCGATCCGCGCTCCTATGAGGATACGGTGCGGACGCTCGAGGCGCAGGTCGCGCAACAACAGGCGACGTTGCAAAAGCTCGTCGCGGGGCCGCGGCCGGCGGAGATCGAGCAAGCCCGCGCCAATCTCAACGAGCAGGTGGCCAATCTCGCCAATGCGCAGCGGGCTTTCGACCGCGCGCGGCAATTGCGGCCCGCGGGCGCGATCTCGCAGGCGACCTTCGACGACGCGCAAGCCGGCAAGGATATGGCGATCGCGCGCGAGGCCGCGGCGCGCGAGGCGCTGCGCCTGCTGGAGGAAGGAACGCGCGCCGAAGATATCGCCGCGGCGCGCGCGAGCCTGCAAGCGGCCGAGGCGAGTCTCGCCTCGGCGGAGACGGAGCTCGCCGATACGCGGCTCGTCGCGCCCGCCGACGGCATCGTGCTGTCGCGCGTGCGCGAGCCCGGCGCCATCGTCGGCCCCAGCGACATCGCCTATGTGCTGTCGTTGACCCAGCCCGTCTGGGTGCGCGCCTATATCGCCGAGCCGCAGCTCGGACAGATTCACCCGGGAATGGCGGTCGATGTCGCGAGCGACAGCGAACCAGGCCGGGTCTATCGCGCCCATATCGGCTTCATCTCGCCGGTCGCCGAATTCACGCCGAAATCGGTCGAAACGCCCGAGCTCAGAACCGATCTCGTCTACCGGCTGCGCGTCATCGTCGACAATGCCGATGAGAGCTTGCGCCAAGGCATGCCCGTCACCCTGCATCTTGCGGGAACGGCCGTCGCGCAGGCAGCGGAGTAGGCGATGGCCGGACGGCTTGTCGCCCTCGAGACCGTCACGAAACGCTTCGGCGCCGGCGCGCCCGCGCTCGATGCCATATCGGGAACGATCGAGGATGGCCAGATCACCGGCCTTGTTGGGCCCGACGGCGCCGGGAAGACGACGCTGATCCGGTTGATGACGGGGTTGCTTCTGCCCGAGAGCGGATCTGTCACGGTGCTCGGCTTCGATACCAAGACCAACCCGGCGCCGATCCAGCGCGCGATCGGCTACATGCCGCAGCGCTTCGGGCTCTATGAGGACCTGACCGTCCTCGAGAATCTCGATCTCCATGCTGATCTGAAAGCGCTGCCGCAGGCCGAGCGCCAGGCGGTATTCGGCGAGCTTCTAGGCTTCACCGCGCTCGCGCCCTTCACGAAGCGCCTCGCCGGCAAGCTCTCGGGCGGGATGAAGCAAAAGCTCGGCCTTGCCTGCGCGCTCTTGAAGAAGCCGCGCCTCCTGCTGCTCGACGAGCCGGGCGTCGGCGTCGACCCGATCTCGCGCCGCGAGCTCTGGCGCATGGTGAAGGATCTCGCCAGGGAAGGAATCGGCATCGTCTGGTCGACCGCCTATCTCGACGAAGCGGAAGCCTGCGATTGCGTGCTGCTGCTCAATCAAGGCAAGCTGCTCTTCCACGGCGCGCCGCACGAGCTGACGGCGCGGGTCAAGGGCCGGGTCTTCCGCGTCACCGGAATCGAAGGCCGGCGCCGCCCCGTTCTCGCCGCGGCGCTCGGCGAAGAAGGGATCATCGACGGCGTCATTCAAGGCGAGGCGATCCGCCTCGTCACCGC
>CAYMNX010000400.1:0-5346 GCA_964391905.1 uncultured Rhizobiaceae bacterium | reverse complement strand
ATGATGGTCGCATAGAGACCGCGATCGAGATAGACGGCCGCGAGATTCTCGATTGTCCAGCGCGCGCCCGGCTCGAAGGGCAGAAGGTCCTCGGGACCGCGAAACGCCGCGACCAGCAGCATGCCCAAAGGGGCGGCGATCAGATAGATCGCGACGGCGATGCCAACCGCCAAGACGAGCGCGCCGCCGAGCCCGATCCGGCTATAGCCTTTCGCGATCCAGCTGAGCGTCTCGGTCGTCATCGCCGCGCTCGCGATGCGCTGTCAGTTCTGGCCGCGCACCAGCTTCGAATAGCTTTCGTAATATTTCGCGCGCTGCGCCATCGTGCTCGGATCCTCGAGGATCACTTTCGCCTTGGTCGCGGCGATCTCCTTTGCCATCGCCGAGGTCGAGCCGGGGCGGATATCGGCCTCGTGAATCACCTTCTCATAGAGATCGCGGCCTTCGTCGGAGGCGAGCCACACGGCGAGGAGCAGGGCCGCATTGGGATGCGGCGCATCCTTCAGGACGCTGATCGCGAATTGCCCGGCCGGAACGAGATCGAGCGTCAGATAATCGACGTCGAGCCCGTCGGCGCGATATTGATAGGCGAGCGAGATCGATTCGCCGACCGCCACCTGACGCTCGCCGCTCTTGAGATAGGCGCCCGACGGCGTGTTGACGATCAAGGTCTTCTGATCATCGATAAGGGCGCGGCCCCAGTGCTCGGCCTTCTCGGGCCCCCATTCGAGGGCGAAGAAGCCCATCATCCGCGGCAGGAGAAAGGCTTGTGCGACGAGCTTTCCCTTCCATTTCGGATCGAGGAAATCGTTCCAGCTCTTGGGCAGATCGGCCGGCTCTACCGCCGCCTTCGAATAGATCGAGGTGTAGATGAAATTATGCGTCGCCGCGGCCTGACCATCGAAGAAGGTGTTGCTCTTATCGATGCCGTATTGGGCCCAATTCTCGGTCGCGAGCAGGTCGCGCTTTTGCACCTCGATCATGCCGCCGATCGCGAAAGACCAGGCATCGACCGAGTGGCGGCCGGCACGCGCCTCGGCAATGATCTTCGTCGCGCCTTGGAGGTCGGGCGTGAATTTGATCTCGATGCCGGGAAAGCGCTTGCCGAAATAGTCCTGAACCCAGCTGCCCTCGATCGCGGCCGGCGCCCACAGCACGACTTCTTTTTCGGCTTTCGCTTTCGCGTAAAGCGCTTGCACCGCCGGACTCGTCGGCGAAGATTGGGCATGAGCGCTATCCGCCTGGGCGGGCAACGCCGCGGCGAGAAGCCCAAGCATAGTGGCGAAGATTTTTCGCGAACGCGGCATCGATCCCTCCCCTCAGCGCCAGCGCTTCTAGCATAGCGCGGCAAAGCTGCACAAACGGCAATGATCCCCTAAACTGCCGGTCAATGCAGGCTATGGGAGGCACGCTTTGAGGAAATGGGATTTTTGCCGCTTTATTCTTCTGGTCGCGGCCGGGTTGCTCATCGGGGGAATCGCGCCGCTCCGCGCGCAGCCATCATCGGATCTCGACGACATCACCTTCGCCTATCCGGGCTTTGCGCTCTCGCTCGCCGACATCTTCATTGCCGATGATTTGGGGCTGTGGACGAAGCACGGGCTGCGCACCAAGGAGGTTCAGATCGCCGGGGTCGGCTCGATCAACGCCGTCATCTCGGGCAGCGTCGATTTCGGCGAGGCCTCGGCGCTCTCGACGCCGCGCGCCGCGGCGCGCGGCCAGAAGCTCCTGATCGTCGCGAGCCTTCATACGCGGCCGATGGTGCAGGTATCGCTGCGCAAGAGCGTCGCCGATGCCGCCGGCGTCACGGCGACAACCCCCTTCGAGAAGCGTGGCGTTGCGCTGAAGGGTCGCACCATTATCGTCGATACGATCAACTCGGTGGTGCACGCTTATGTCCGGCTCATCGCCGTGCGCGCCGGCATCGATCCCGAGACTGTGCGCGTTGCGCCGATGCAGCCGCTCGACATGCTCGCGGCTTACGACAAGAACCAGGCCGACGGCATGGCGCAGACCCTGCCCTGGCCGATGAAGCCGGTCGAAGATGGCAGCGCGATCATGCTTGGCGATGGACCGAAAGGCGAGCCCGCCGATATGAATCCGAGCGTCAACACCGTGGTCATCGCTCGCGCCGAGACCTGCGAGAAGCGCCCAGCGCTCTGCCAGAAGGTCGGCCAGACTTTCGCCGAGGTGGTCGACATCATCAAAAACCGGCCAGCCGATGCGCTTGCCATCTTCCAGAAGCGCTTCTCGACGCTCGACCCGAAGCTGATCGCCGCGGCCTTCGACGAGGTTCGCACCGCCACCGCCGATCCGCCGGTGACCAGCGCCGAGGCGCTGCGCCATGCCGAGCTTTTCAATGTCGAGGCCGGCCTCTTGAAGCGCGACGAGATGCTCTCGTCCTATGACGGGCTCTTCACGGATAAATATGTGAAGCGGTGAAAAGTAAATTCACAAGAGTAAACGCATGTCATTGCGGGAAGCGCAGCAACGAGGCAATCCAGGGCCATCAATATCCCTGGATTGCTTCGCTCCGCGTGCAATAGCAAACGGTAGAGCTCGGACCAGCGGCTCCGCTCGCGCTCAGTGCCCGAACTTCGCCTCGGCGGTGCCGGTCTTGCCGATGGTCCATTCGCCGTTCTTGAGGCGATCGAGCACACCTTCCGCGCGCAGCTGCTGGAGCGCCATCGCGACCTCGCGGCCATCGCGGCTGCCGACCGCCTCCATGAGCTGAGTGAAGAACAAGGGCTGCGCCTCGAGCGCTTGGCGCACCGTCTGATAGCGCGGCGTGCCGGTCAGATGCGGCGCCTTGGGGCGCCAGTAATCGACCTCGTTCTCATGGCCGTAAACCGCGGTGGCATCGAACCCCAACTTCGTCGCCGTGGTTTCGCCGAACATGGTCGGGTCCATGTAAGCGCCATCGAACCCTTCCGCGACAACGAGATCCTTATCGGCGCGAAAGCGCGTGCTCATCGCCCATTCGACCTGATAGGCGTCGCTGACGTCGACATCGTCATCGACCACGGTGACCATCTTGAGCGGCGTCTCTTTGTGGAGAACCTCGATCACCTTGCGTGCCTCGCCCGGCTTGCCGCGCTTCAAGGCGATGCGACCATGGAGACGCAAGCCCGGCTGCACCGACACGTCGACGGGCTCAATCCCGACTTTGCGCAGATTGCGCCAGACCGAGAGCTCGGTCGAGAGCGAGGCCATGTTGGGCGAATCGCCGTTCTTCAGGATATGGCCCGAATGGAGCACGGTTTGATAGAGCACGTCGCGGCGATGCGTGATCGCGGTGACGGTGAAGACCGGGTCGATATGCATCGGGCCATAGAAGCCCCACATCTCGCCATAGGGCCCTTCCATCTCGCGATAGCCGAGCTCGTCGAAATAGCCTTCGAGCACGAGCTCCGCATCGGCCGGGACGAGAATGTTGTTGGTGAGGCCGCGCACCATCGGCACCGGCTCGCCGCGCAAGGTTGCGAGAAGATTGTTCTCGTCACCCGGCCGGCGCTGGGTTGCCGCCATGAAGTCCAAGGGATGCGAACCGATGACGAAGCTCAAGGGCAGGCGCTCTTTGCGCTCGAGGCAAGCTTTGTAAATCTTCTTGAGATCGGAGTTGGCGGTGAGGTTGGCCTGCATCGTGTTCTTGGAGCGCAGCATCAGGCGGCGGCAACCGATATTGCTGCGCCCCGTTGCCGGGTCGACGCAGTAATCGATACCCGATGAGATGTAGGTGCCGCCGTCATATTCGTGCTGCGGGTGGAAGGGCAGCGAGGTGAGATCGATCTGATCGCCGGTCTTCACCACCTGATGCACCGGCGCGTCTTTCGAGGGGATTTCGATCACCGGCTGCGGCGTCTCGAGCCGGCGCGCATATTCGGCGATCACCTGCCGCGGATCGACGCCGAAGGCGGCGGCGAGGCGCTTGCGGCTGCCGGCGGTTGCGGCCGCTATCTCGAAGCGCTCCGGCCCCACATTCTTGAAGAGCTTGGCTTTGGGGCTCGATTCGATGACGTGGCTCAAATCAGCCAAGGCGACCGATTCGTCATGGATTTCAAGCTCGCCAATCTCGTTCAACCGATTGACGAAATTCCGCAACCGAAACTTGTCGAGATCGATCTCCTTGCCCCCGACCGTAACCTTCTGCACCATTTTGAGCGCCTCCCGATGAAACCGGGCGCCATCATCCATCCCGCGCCGGTTTCGTTCAAGAGGCGCCGGCTATCAATTCGCTCAAAGCTTCAGCAGTTTCGCCGCGGTCCCGCCCAGGATCATCGCGCGTTGCCGATCCTCGAGGCCGAGCTGGTCGACGATCTTGACCGGCCGGTCGGTGCCCATCGGGAAGCAGTAATCACTGCCGAGCATGATACGGCTGATCCCGACCTGGGAAATCACCCATTCGAGAATCCCTTTCGAATGGGTGATCGTGTCATAGGTGAAGCGCTTCAGATAGGCGCTCGGCGGAAAGGCGATGCGCTTGGCGGCGCCGCTCATGCGATAGGCATGGTCGATGCGACCGATCAGGATCGGCAAGACCCCGCCGGCATGGGGCAGATTAACCTTAAGCGTCGGGTGGCGATCGAGCACCCCGCCGAAGATCAGATGGCAAGCGGCGATGGCGGTATCGAAGGGAAAGCCCAGCGCGTTATGCATCAGGTCGAATTCGAGCCGCTTGCCGCCGGTCGGCTGGATCGGATGAAGGAATACCGGCAGATCGAGCTGCGCGACGCGCCTGAAAATCGGCTCGAAGATCGGATCGTCGAGATCGCGCCCGTCGATATTGGTGCCGAGATAGACGCCGCGCATGCCAGGAAGCTTCGATGCGCGGTTGAGCTCATCGAGCGCGCGGTCGCGATCGAGCATCGGCAAGGTCATGAAGGCAAGGATGCGATCGGGATATTGTCGATGCGCCTCGCTCGCCGCGTCGTTCCAGGCCTGCGCCAGTCGATGCGACAGATCGGCATCGGCCCAATAGGTCATAGGCTGGCTCAGCGACAGGACGTGAACGTCGACGCCGGTCTTGTCCATCTCCGCAAAGCGCTCGGCAAAATCGATGAACTTCGTCGGCATGCGCGCGCCGGAGCCGCCGGGCGTATCGAAGAAGAAACCCTCCGGCGTCATGCGGTAAGAGGCGTTGAAGCGTGCGCCTTCCGCAGCGATCAATTCGAGATAAGAGCGCGAATAATAATGCGCGTGGATGTCGATGGTCCGCGGCCGGGATTTATGGCGACTGGCCATGGGTCACGCCAAAGCCCGGTTGAGCGCAGCCGCCCTGCGATCATCGAGGATGTCGGTTCCGATCATTTCCCTCCCCTCTCGGCAACGGCGCCACCTTACCAGATC
>CAYMNX010000399.1:0-5549 GCA_964391905.1 uncultured Rhizobiaceae bacterium | reverse complement strand
GATCGTAATCGCTCGCCTCGTTATAGGCTTGCGCCGCGATCCGCAGCCACAGCGCGCCCTCGAGGAGGACCACCGCCGCAGCAATGCGATGGCGCTCGCCAAGCTCGCGCATCAAGACGCCCGCCCGCGCCGGATCGGCATCCGCCGGCAGCGGCAGGCGGATCGTCGCCATGGCGGCAAGGGCATCGCGCGGCCCCGTCAGTTCGGTGCGCCACAGCCGCGCGAGCCCGGCCGCGGCCGCGCGCGCGAGATCGCGATTGCGCGCCATCAGCGCAGGACCGCCGAGCCGGGCATGAAAATCGATTGCCGCCGGCGCCGTCAGCGCGGGGGTCACATCGCGCGTGCCGGTCCATTCGAATTCGTCGCGAAAGCCGCCGCCATAGCCATGGGAAATCGCGAGCGGATGCGTTGCGGCTTGGACTTGCTTCGCCGCCCAAAGGAAGCCGCAGCTGCGCGGCGCGAAATACCATTTGTGGAGATTGCCGACATACCACTCGGCGCCCAGCGAGGCGATATCGAGCGGGATCATGCCGGGCGCATGGGCGCCGTCGATGACGACGCGCGCGCCCGCTTCTTGCGCAAGCCGCGTCAAGGACGCGACCGGCAGTACGAGGGCGCTATGAGATGCGACATGGTCGAAGATCGCCAGCTTTGTACGGATGCTGAGCCGGCCGGCGATCGCGGCAAGGACCGCCTTGTCATCGACGACCGGCAGCTTGATCGCGGCCTCGACGACGCGCGCGCCGCTGCGCGAGGCGCGATACTGCGCCGCCTTACGGATCGCGGGATAGGAGAGGCTCGTGATCAAGATCTCGTCGCCCGGCTCGAAATCGAGCGAGCGCAGCACCGCGTTGAGGCCGGTCGTGGCATTGTCGACGAACACCAGATCCCCGGGGGCCGCGCCGAGCGTCGCGGCGACCTTCGCCGCCGCTTCGCGGAGCGCCGCGTCGATCGCGAAAGAGAGGAAACCGGTCGGATCGGCCTCGATCTGCGCCCGCCACCGCTCTTGCGCCGCCAGCACGGCATAGGGCGTGACGCCGAACCCGCCATGGTTGAGATAGGAAATATCGGGGTGAAGCGGCCATTCGCGGCGCAGGTCCGCCCCCCAATGTGGGTCGAGCGCGTCGGCGGCGGCCCTCGTCGCATCCGTCATGATTTCTCATTGTCGCGGAGCCGGGCCTCGGCTTCAAGCCGACTTGGCGACTATCTGGCATGGGGAGTGCTGCGTGCCTATCTCTCTTTTGGTGGGTGTGGAGGAATGATTCGATGAACAGGAGTTTAGGGAATGACCATTGCGACGCTTCTTGCCGGTAAGGGCAGCCATGTCTCGACGATTCGCTCCACTGAGAAAGTCGCCAAAGCCATCCGTCAACTTTACGAAGAGCGCATCGGCGTACTGGTCGTGGTCGATCGCTGGGGCCGCCTCGCCGGGATGTTTTCGGAGCGCGACGTGATCCGCGCCTTGGCCGAGGACGGCGCCGCAGCGCTCGATTACGAGGTTCACGAGCTGATGACGCCGGAGGTGACGACCTGCGCACCCGAGGACCGTCTCGACGCGGTGATGGCGATCATGACCGCGCACCGCATCCGCCATCTCCCGGTCATGCAGGCGGGGCGGCTGGTCGGCCTCGTCAGCATCGGCGACCTCGTCAAGCACCGGCTCGACGAGAAAGAGATCGAGGCCAACGTCCTGCTCGACATTTCCCGCGCGCACGCCTGAAGAGTTTTCTGCTTCCACCGATACGCGCTTCCTCGTCGGACGCGCTTCAATCCAGCATCCGCCCCCACCCTTCCGCTGACGCGGGTCCCGCCCTCTCCCCAGCGGGGAGAGGGTTGGGCCGAGGGGGCGCTTCCCCTATAGACAACGACATGCGCGTCGACGAATTCGATTTTATCCTGCCGCGGGAGCTGATCGCCGAGCATCCGATCGAGCCGCGCGATCTGGCGCGCCTCCTCGTCGTGGGGGGCGAGCTCGCGGATCGCCGCATCGGCGCGCTGCCGCAGCTCTTGCGCGCCGGTGATGTCCTCGTCGCCAACGACACGCGGGTCATTCCCGTGCGGCTTCAGGGCAAGCGCGGGACCGCCGCGGTCGAGGTAACGCTCCATCGCGATCTCGGCGGCGGCCAATGGCGCGCCTTCGCCAAGGGCGCCAAGCGCCTCAAACTTGGCGATGCGCTCCAATTCGGTGAGGATTTCACGGCCGAAGTCGCGGCCAAGGAGCCCGAGGGCGATGTGGTCTTGCGCTTTGACGCCGAAGGGCCGGCGCTCATGACCTTGCTTGCGCGCCACGGCCAGATGCCGCTGCCACCTTATATCCATCGCGCTAAGACAGGCGATCCGCGCGATCGCCAGGATTACCAGACGATCTTCGCCGCGCACGACGGGGCGGTGGCGGCGCCGACCGCCGGACTTCATTTCACGCCGGCGCTGCTGGCCGCCCTGAAGGCCGCCGGCATTGGGCTCGAGATGGTGACGCTCCATGTCGGCGCGGGCACGTTTCTGCCCGTGAAGGCCGAGGACACGAAGGACCACAAGATGCATGCGGAGTTCGGTGTGATCGCGCCCGAGACGGCGGCGCGGCTCAATGCCGCGCGCGCCAAAGGCGGTCGGATCGTCGCGATCGGCACGACGAGCCTCAGGCTGCTCGAGAGTGCCGCCGATGAGCGCGGCGAGATCGCGCCCTTTGCCGCCGAGACGGCGCTCTTCATCACGCCCGGCTATCGCTTCCGCGCGGTCGATATGCTGTTGACCAATTTCCACCTGCCGCGCTCGACCTTGTTCATGCTGGTCTCGGCCTTTGCCGGGCTCGAACGCATGAAGGCGGCCTATGCGCATGCGATCAAGGAGCGCTATCGCTTCTTTTCCTATGGCGATGCGTGCCTCCTCTTCCCGGAAGGCGCGGCATGATCGGCTTCACGCTGCTGGGTCGGGACGGCGCGGCGCGGCGCGGGCGCGTCACGACGGCGCATGGCACGATCGAGACGCCCGCCTTCATGCCGGTCGGTACGGCGGCGACGGTGAAGGCGATGCGGCCCGAAGATGTCGCCGCGACCGGCGCCGAGATCATCCTCGGCAATACCTATCATCTGATGCTGCGGCCGGGCGCCGAGCGCATCGCGGCGCTGGGCGGGCTTCATCGCTTCATGAATTGGCCGAGATCGGTCCTCACGGATTCGGGCGGCTATCAGGTGATGTCGCTGGCGCAGCTGCGCGAGATCGATGAGGCCGGCGTTACTTTCCGCTCGCATCTCGACGGCACGAAGATGAGCCTTTCGCCCGAGCGCTCGATCGAGATCCAGCGTCTTCTTGGCGCCGACATCACCATGGCCTTCGACGAATGCACGCCCTTTCCCGCGACCGAGGAAGAGGCCCGGCAATCGATGGAGCTCTCGATGCGCTGGGCGGCGCGCTGCAAAACCGCGTTTCGGCCGCGCGACGGCGCCGGACTCTTCGGCATCGTTCAGGGCAGCATCTTTCCGGCGCTGCGCCATCGCTCGGCCGCGGCACTGATCGAGATCGGCTTCGATGGCTATGCCGTCGGCGGCCTCGCCGTCGGCGAAGGCCAGGAGACGATGTTCCGAGTCCTCGACGAGACATTGCCGGCGCTGCCGCCCGATCGGCCGCGCTACCTAATGGGCGTCGGCAAGCCCGACGATATCGTCGGCGCGGTCGCGCGCGGCATCGACATGTTCGATTGCGTGATGCCGACGCGCTCGGGCCGGACGGCGCAAGCCTTCACGCGGCGCGGCACGGTCAATCTCAGGAATGCGCGTCATGCCGAAGATCCGCGTCCGCTCGATGAGGGCTGCGGCTGCGGCGCCTGCCGCTCCTATTCGCGCGCCTATCTCCACCATCTTTCAAAAGCCGGCGAAATCCTCGGTGCCATGCTGTTGACCGAGCATAATCTTCGCTACTATGGCGATCTCATGCGGGATTTGCGCGCGGCGATCGCGGCGGGAGGCTTGGCGAATTTCATCGTCGGCTTCGCGGAAGCGCAGGCGCAGGGCGACATTCCCGCGCTCTAGGGACCAACGCGCATGGCCGATACGCCCTATCGCGACTTGAAGCTGCTCGGCACGCATGCGCCGCTGCCGGCCTCGCCGGCCGAAGCGGTGCTGGAGCGCGTGCCCAATCCGCATCCGGGCGAGACCTATCTCGTGCGCTTCACCGCCCCTGAATTCACGACGCTTTGCCCGGTGACGGGCCAACCTGATTTCGCGCATCTCGTCATCGACTACGTGCCGGACGGTTTCCTCATCGAGAGCAAGTCGCTGAAGCTTTTCTTGGGCTCCTTCCGGAATCACGGCGCCTTTCACGAGGCCTGCACGCTCGACATCGCCACGCGCGTGATCGAGGCGATCAAGCCCAGATGGCTGCGCATCGGCGGCTATTGGTATCCACGCGGCGGCATGCCGATCGACGTGTTCTATCAGACGGACGCGCCGCCCGCCGGGCTCTGGCTCCCCGATCCCGGCGTCCAGCCTTATCGCGGGCGCGGGTGAGGTTTCGATGACGGCCGTGGCCACAATCCCGCCTACGGAGACACCCACCTCACCCGCTCGCTGGCGCTCGCGCCCTCTCCCCCCGCAAGCGGGCGGAGAGGGTTATAAAGAAAGGCGCGGGTGATGCGCGCGGCGGACGCCAAGGCGGCGATCCGCGGCGCGGCATTGGAGCTGGGGTTCGATGCCGTCGGCTTCGCGCGGCCGGAGCTCGCCCAAGCCGCGCGACGCGATCTCGCCGACTATCTGGCGCGCGGCTATCACGGCGATATGGGCTGGCTCGCCGCGCGCGCGGCCGAGCGCAGCGATCCCAAGAGGCTCTGGCCCGAGGTCAAGAGCGTCGTCGTGCTCGGCCTTAATTACGCGCCCGACAGCGATGCGCTCGCCGGATTGGGCGACAGGACGCGCGGCAACATCTCGGTCTATGCGCGTGGCCGCGACTATCACGATCTCGTCAAATCGCGCCTCAAGGCGCTGGCACGGCGCATCGTCGAAGACTGGCCGGGCGAGCTCAAGGTCTTCGTCGACACCGCGCCCGTCATGGAAAAACCGCTCGCGATGGCGGGCGGCATCGGCTGGCAGGGCAAGCACACCAACCTCGTCGCGCGCGATTTCGGCTCCTGGCTCTTCTTGGGCGAGATCTATCTGAGCCTCGATCTGCCGCCCGACGCGCCCGAGAGCGATCATTGCGGCGCATGTCATGCGTGTCTCGACGCGTGCCCGACCAAGGCGTTTCCGGCGCCCTATCGCATCGATGCGCGGCGCTGCATCTCCTATCTCACGATCGAGCATAAGGGCCACATCCCGGCCGAGCTCCGACCCCTCATCGGCAATCGCATCTATGGCTGCGATGATTGCCTCGCCGTCTGCCCCTGGAACAAATTCGCCAAGGCCGCACGCGAGCAGCGCTTTATCGCGCGCGACGCGCCGCCCGATCTCGCCGAATTGGCGCGGCTCGACGATGCGGCATTTCGCGCGCAGTTTGCTGGAACGCCGATCAAGCGGACCGGCCGCGACCGCTTCCTGCGCAACGTGCTGATCGCGATCGGC
>CAYMNX010000398.1:0-1751 GCA_964391905.1 uncultured Rhizobiaceae bacterium | reverse complement strand
TTACATCAACGATGCCGGCGCGCAGGTCGACGTCCTCGCGCGCTCGCTGTTTCTGCGCTACCGCGAGGCCTTGGGCGAAGAGATCGGCGCCATTCCCGAAGGGCTCTATCCCGGCGACTATCTCAAGGATACGGCCTGGCTTCTCGCCAAACGCGACGGCGCCAAGTGGCTTCATCTCGACGAATCCGCGTGGCTCGCCGAATTCCGCGACTTCGCCATCGGCAACATGATGGCGATGATCCGCGCCGATCTCAGAGCCTTGGGCGTCGAGCACGAGGTCATCACCTCGGAACGCGCGATCGTCGCCTCGGGCGGCATCGAGAAGGCGCTCGCCGCGCTCGAAAAAGCGGGCCTCATCTATGTCGGCACCTTGGAGCCGCCCAAAGGCATGTTGCCGGATGATTGGGAGGCGCGACCGCAAACCCTTTTCCGCTCGACCCAGTTCGGCGACGACGTCGATCGGCCGCTGAAGAAATCGGACGGAACCTGGACCTATTTTGCCGCCGATATTGCCTATCATTTCGATAAGGTGCAGCGCGGCTTCGCCGAGATGATCGACATTTGGGGCGCCGATCACGGCGGCTATGTTAAGCGCATGCAGGCGGCGGTGACCGCCTTGACTGACGGCAAGGCGACGCTCGATGTGAAGCTGTGCCAGCTCGTCAATCTCTTCGATAAGGGCCAGCCGGTGCGCATGTCGAAACGCGCCGGCACCTTCGTCACCTTGCGCGAGGTCGTGGACGAGGTCGGGAAAGACGTGTTCCGCTTCGTCATGCTGACCCGCCGCAACGACCAGGCGCTCGACTTCGATTTCGCCAAGGTGGTCGAGCAATCGAAGGACAATCCCGTCTTCTATGTCCAATATGCGCATGCGCGCGCTTCATCGGTGATGCGCCATGCGCGTGACGAGTTTGCGGCGGCGGCGCTGGCGCCCGCGGCCTTGGCGAAAGCCGATCTTGCGCTGCTAACCGATCGTGACGAGATCGCGCTGATCCGCCTCCTCGCGCAATGGCCGCGCATCGTCGAAGGCGCGGCCGAGACTCATGAGCCGCACCGCATCGCCTTTTATCTGCAAGACGTCGCCGCCTCCTTTCACGGCCTTTGGAACAAGGGCAAGGATGAAGCGCGGTTGCGTTTCATCCAAAGCGATGCGAAGGATTTGACCCTGGCGCGGCTGGCGCTGGTTCAGGGGGTGGCCTTCGTCGTGGCATCGGGGCTTCAAGTCTTTGGCGTCACGCCGGTCGAGGAGATGCGCGGGTGAGCGAGCGTCTCGAGATCGATCCCGATGAGATGCGCGAGCATGAGGAGGTCGCCCCGTCGCGGCGTCGGCTCTTTCCCGCAGCGCTCGTCACGGTCGCCGCGATCGGCGTCGGCTATCTCTCGTGGTGGACCTACGAGCATGCAAAGCCGCCGCAAATCCCGAGCAATGTTCCCGTGATCCATTCCGATGCGGCGCCGATCAAGGAAGCGCCGAAGAATCCGGGCGGCATGGTCGTGCCCGATCAAGATTCCGTGCTCCTCAATCACGAGAGCGGAGGCGCACCGAAAGTCGAGCAGCTCTTGCCGGAGCCCGAAACGGCGCTGCCACGGCCAGCGCCGCCGCCAAAGCCGACGCCGCCGCCGGAGATCGCGTCGGCGCCGGCAAAGCCTGGGCCCCAAGCCGATGCCAGCGCGTCCGCGGCATCACCATCGCCGCCGCACGCGCCCGTCGCCGCGGCGCCAACAGCGATCGCCCCTGCCACCGCCGCGCC
>CAYMNX010000397.1:0-2028 GCA_964391905.1 uncultured Rhizobiaceae bacterium | reverse complement strand
GCATCGTCGAATTCGAGCGCACCCTCTTTGGCGGCTTCCTTGATCACGGGATCGTTCCAATAATCGCGGTTGCCGTTGAAGAAAAAGTCCATCAGGTCGTCCATATCGGGCCGCGCATTGGTCGGGCGATAGCCGACAAAGGCGGTGAATTTGCCTTCGCCCCGCAGCCGCACATAGAGCGAGGAAGGCAGCGAGCGAACGCTGGCGCGGATGCCGGCCTTGCGTACCATACCTGCGACTGCTTCGGCGATCTCCTTGACCGGCTCGTGAACGTCGATCTCGAGATCGAATCCGCCGGGGTGACCGGCTTCGGCGAGGAGCTTCTTCGCCCCGTCGAGGTCGTATGCGGGAGGTGTTGTCGAAGCCGAACAGGCGACGACGCCTTTAACGCAGATGCCGTCCAGGATGTAGGCGATTTCGCCACCGGGAACGACGGTTTTGGCGAGCTCTTTGCGATCGATCGCCATCATGAAGGCTTTGCGCACGCGCTGATCGGTCATCACCTTGTTATCGGACCGGCCGAGCGTGTCGAGCGTGATATACATCAGCTGCCCATTGTGGATCGGCGTCACCCGCGTATCCGGCATTTTTTGCAGCTCGCGCGCCGTATCGGCGCTGGCGTTGCGAATGACGTCGATATTGCCGGTGATGAATTGCGCGATCTGGGTCTGCCGGTCGGGTATCGGCATGCCGATGACGCGCTTCACATGCGCGCCGAAGGGCCCTTTCTGATCCTCGTAGTAGCCACCGAAGCGCTCGAGAACCATTTGTTGCTGATCGAGCGACACGACCTTGAAAGGCCCGGTGGCGACGCGGCTGACGCGGCCATAATCGGCCTTGTTGTCAAGCTTCGCGAGAACTTTGCCGTCGAAGATGAAGAATTGATAGGCGATCGTCTGAAGGTCGATCGGCGTCGCCTTCTTGACCGTGATCCGCACCGTATAAGGCCCGACCTTCTCGGCCTTCTCGACGATGTCGTAGAGATCTTTGTGCCGCATAGGGATGGCCGGATCGATCGCGTAGTTGACGGTCGCAACCACGTCGTCGGCATCGAACTTGTCGCCATTGTGGAATTTGACATCGTCGCGGAGCTCGAACTCGATCGTCCGGTCGTCGATCCGCTTCCATGATTTCGCAAGCCGCGGCACGAATTTCTGCGCCCGCTCGTCATAATTGACCAGAGTCTCGTAGACGCTCTGATAGAAGACCGAGGCCTCATCGAGCGGGAATTGATAGGGATCGAGCGTGCTCCACCAATCGGTGACGGCGATCCGCAGCGTATCATCCGATTTTCCCGCGGTGGCCGGTCCCGTCGCAAGAAGCGAGAGGAGGCCGAAGATCAGCGCGCGCATGAGCGGCATCGCCCGTCCCCTCTCCGCTTCCTGCCGCGCGCCCAGCCTCATTGCTCAATTGGCCCATTCATAGTCGCAAACCTGCGTATCGATCAGGCTTAAGCGGTTTTCCCGGACGCGCACGTCCTTCGAATGCACGAACACGGCCGGGAGATCGGCGACCGGCAGGATGTAGTTCATCTTGTTTACCTGATCGACGCCTTTCTTGTAGATCTCGACGCGCTTTTCGTCGTCGAATTCGACGGCACCCGCCTTCTGCGCCGCCTGGATGACGGGATCGTTCCAGTAATCGCGATTGCCGTCGAAGAAGAAGTCGAAAATATTATCCATATCGGGCTGCGCGTTGGTCGGATAGAAGCCCAAGAAGGCCGTGAACTTGCCTTCGCCGCGCAGACGCACATAGAGGGCGAGCGGCAGAGGCCGGACGCTCGCGCGGATCCCGACCTTGCGTACCATGCCGGCGATCGCCTCGCCGATCTCCTTGATCGGCTCGTGCACGTTGAACTCGAGATCGAAGCCGTCGGGATAGCCCGCTTCGGCAAGAAGCTTCTTCGCATCCTCCGGATTGTAGGCTGGCGGGCTGGTCGATGAGGCGCAGCCGATATCCGCCGGAACGCAAATGCCGTCGAGGATCTGGGCGATCTCGCCGCCCGGGATCACGGTTTTCGCGAGCTCT
>CAYMNX010000396.1:0-2901 GCA_964391905.1 uncultured Rhizobiaceae bacterium | reverse complement strand
CCTCATCCTCTTCGGCGTCGGCGATCACACGAAGATCGCGGTCGGCGCTTTCGGCGCGGCGATCGTCATCCTTTTCAACGTCGCCTATGGCGTCATCAATGCGCGCAAGACACGGGTACTGGCGGCGCATGTGATGGGCGCCGGATTCTGGCGCACCCTCACCGATGTCTATCTCTGGGAATCGCTGCCGCAGACTTTGGTCGGCATGCGCAACGGCGTCTCGATCGCCCTCGTCGTGATCATCGTCGCCGAGATGTTCGTCGGCTCGACCGACGGTCTCGGCAACCGGCTCTACCAAGCGCAGATGATGCTCGACGCGCCGATGATGTATGCCTCGATCTTCCTGACCGGCGCCCTCGGCTACGGACTCAACTGGATTTTCGTCCTGGTCGAGCGCAACTTCGTCCATTGGAGCGGGAAGTAACGCGGATCACCGCGTGACCTACCCGCCCCGGACCTCGCGCTGGAACAATTCGAGGCATTCACGCTTCAGCTCGACGAAGCGCGGATCGGAGAGCGTCTCGGCGCGGCGCGGCCGCGCGATCGGGATGTCGAGATAGGCCGCGATCCGCGCCGGGCGACGCGTTAAGAGCAACACCTGGTCGGCAAGATAAACCGCCTCCTCGAGATCATGCGAGACGAGCACCATCGTTGTTTGGGTCTCGATGAAAAGGCGCTGCAGCTGCTCACGCATGAAGAGCGTCATCTCGTAATCAAGCGCCGAGAAGGGCTCGTCGAGGAACAGCACTTCGGGCTCGACCACGACGGCGCGCAGGATCGAGACGAGCTGCTGTTGGCCACCTGAGAGCTCATAGGGGTAACGGTTGAGATCGATCGCCACGCCCATGCGCGCGACCAGCGCCTCGACCCGCACACGGCGCTCGGTAGCGTCGATGCCCATCAGCTTCAGCGGATATTCGATGTTGGCAAAGGCGGTGAGCCAAGGGAATAGCGCCTCGCGATAATTCTGGAAGACATAGCCGATCTTGGTCTCGGCGAGGGTCTTGCCGCCGAAGCGGATCTCGCCCGCATCGGTCGGGATGAGGCCCGCGATCATGTTGATCAAGGTCGACTTGCCGCAGCCATTGGGCCCGAAAATCGAGACGAAGCGGCCGCGCCCGATATCGAGATCGAAGCCGCGATAGACTGCCGCGCCCTGAAAATCCTTCGCGAGGCCGCGCACCGTGATGTGAGCCGTCCCGGGCTCGATCGGGCCGGTTCTGGCGAGTTCGGTCGTGATTGCCATCGCCCGAATATGCCATGGCGGTCCGAAATCGCAAATCCGCCCCACGCTTCACGTCGCCAGCGCGCTCATGCTAAAGACGGTGCAGAACATAAGCAGTCAGTAGGGAGACGCCTTTGTCGACGCGCCAAATTCTGCCGAGCCGGATTGCGACATTCAGCGCGAACAAGCTGAAGCTCGGCCTTTTCGGCAGCAATTGCTCCTCCGGCCGCGCTGCGACCAAGGTTCCTGAGCGCTGGTCGGCGAGCTGGGAGGACAATCTAAAGCTCGCGCAGATGGCCGATGCCGCCGGCATCGACATGATGATCCCGGTCGGGCGCTGGCGCGGCTATGGCGGCGAGACCAATTTCGAGGGCCTCTCCTGGGAGAGCGTCACCTGGGCTTGCGGGCTCCTGGCGCAGACGCAGCGGATGCATATTTTCGCGACCGTCCACGCGCCGCTCGTTCATCCCGTCTATGCGGCGAAGCAATTCGTCACGACCGATCATGTGAGCCGCGGTCGCTTCGGTCTCAACATCGTCTGCGGCTGGAACCAGGACGAGTTCGATATGTTCGGCGTTAAGCAGCGCGAGCATGACGATCGCTATGAGTATGGCGAAGAGTGGCTCGACGCGATCTCGCAAATGTGGGAGCGCCGCGGGACCTTTGATTTCGCCGGCAAGCATATCCAGCTGAAGGGCGTGCAGGCCGAGCCCAAGCCCTATGGCGGGACGCGGCCTTTGATCATGAACGCCGGATCGTCGCCGGCGGGCCGCGCCTTCTCGACCCGAGCCTGCGATGTACTGTTCCGGCCGCTACGCTCGCTCGAGAGCGGCGCGCAGGATGTGCGCGAGACGATCGCGGCGGCGAAGGGCCATGGCCGCGAGATCGGCGTCTTCTGCAACGGCTATGTCGTCTGCCGCAAAACACGCAAGGAGGCCGAGGAATATCACCGCTACTACGCCGAGGAAATGGGCGATTGGGAAGCGGTCGATCATCTCATCGCGATGAATCAGATCAACTCGCAATCCTATTCGCCCGAGTTCCTTAAGATGTTTCGTATTCGCTTCGCCGCGGGCCATGGCGGCTTTCCGATGGTCGGCGATCCCGACGATGTGGCCAGCGCGCTGGCGAGCGTGAGCGCGGCCGGTTTTGCCGGGATCTGCTTTTCCTTCGTCAATTATCTCGACGAATTTCCCCTCTTCCGCGACGAGGTTTTGCCGCGGCTCAACCAGATGGGGTTGCGTGAATCCCCAATCTTTAGCTGAAATTGCGTGTCGGTTTGATGACAGCGGCAATCCGTTCTGTGACGGCAGCGGTCCAATCGGGATCGTGGGTGAATCGGACGGATGACAATGCTCATCGGCTTCATGACAGCACTCCGGTCCGACGACATGAATGTGTAACTTCCGGTGGCGTAGCTTTCGTGGATAAAGAGAGTCCAGACCGCTAGCCCTGGGGTTATCCACAAAAGATTCACAGAAGAGCGTCACAGAGCAGTGCTTCTTTTGCGCGACAAATCGGCAACTTCCGGACTTGTCTACAAAAGATTCACAGAGTTACACACCTGTCACAAAGCGTGGTAGCGGCGGCGTCATAACCGCAATAGGCACAGCCCTTCCTCCGCCCAGAACGGGATCGCCCGATTGCACCCATTTAGATGATTGATCACCGTCGCC
>CAYMNX010000395.1:0-1576 GCA_964391905.1 uncultured Rhizobiaceae bacterium | reverse complement strand
TGAATTTCGTCGGTTTGCGCCACGGCGTCGATCGCGGCAAAAGGCAAAACAAATGCCGCGCTGGCGGTTGTGCGTAAAAGACCCGTAAAGATGTTCATGCGACGGCACGGGGGCTGACCTCCGGCCGGGCAACGAGCACGGCCTTGCCGTTAGTTTATCGCGCTAAGCCCGGTATTGGCGAGGCGTTCTTTATAGGCCGACATGAAGCTTTGCAGGGTGCCGATCTGCGCCACCCGCTTTGCGATCTCGGTCGGCGTTCCGGTCCCTGCATCCGTACCGTCGCCGGCAACCACTTTGAATGCATCGGCGGCTTGCGTGGCGGCCATCGCCGCGCCGAAATCGTGGCGCAGCTTCGCCAAGCCTTGCTGATCGCCATCGAGGGTAAGTGCCGCGGCCCAGCTCAGCACCAGCCGCGCGGCCTCGGGCGCGAGCGCGCCTTGCGCGGGTGGCTCGCCCGCCAAGACGGCAAAGACCTTGGCCGCATTCTTCCAGTCGCGCTGGCGCCAATAGATATCGGCGCGCAAACGGTTGGCGTCGCGGGTATTGTCATTGGCAAGCATTGCGATCGCTTCGGGCGCGCGATTTAAATCCATCAGGGCCCGCGCCCGCAACTGCGCCCGTTGCCGCGCGAGATCAGGTGAGAGACCGGCGTGGACGTCGATATCGAGCGCCGCGATAGCCGCATCCGGCTGTTGATTCATCAGCCGAAGCAATGCCAGTTGCGTCGCCGCACGCGCTTTTTCGGATCCCGCAGGATAGTTCTTTACCTGATCGCCGAGCAAGCTGGCCGCGCGATCAAGCAGGTCAACGGAAACGAGGCGATCGATGAGTTTCTTGACGATTGCATCGTGGCGTTCGCCGGGAGGGTCGAGGTCGCGGAAGGTATCGTAAAGCGCAAGAGACTTGACCGGCGGAATGTCCTCGGCGGCCTTTCCGATAAAGAGGCCCGCAAAGGCGTCGCTTGCTTCCTGGCTGACGTCCTTTGCCGCCGGGTAGTCGGGAAAGTAAGCGACGGCGAGATGCAATGCTCCGAGCCCGCCCTCCTCATCGTGCTCGGCGAGCTTGAGCTCGCCCAGGCGCCGCAACAGCGTGAACTCGAAAGTATCGCCGCGCCAGGCAAAGCGCATGTTGTCGAGCGCCTTGATCGTATCGGCGAGGTTCTTGGCGTTACGCAAGTTGGCGAGGTCCGGCTGCGCGACGATCACAACTTCGTCGATGGTCGCCAGGGTATGGCGGACCCATGCCGTCCAGACATGCGGAATGTCGAGGATGACGACCGGCGTGGTCTTTTGCGCCAACTCCACCACCTGCTCGAAATCGCGCTCGGCAAAATCGAAGGTTCGGTCGAGCATGGCCGGCGCCGTCAGGAGGTTGATATGGTTGGCGGCCTTGCTCATCAGGCGGTCGAGCATGGTCGGATCGACCTTGCCGGAGGCGTTGAGAGCATCGGCGATGCCGTGCGGCGGGTCCTGATTGAAATTGAGACCGGCCGTCCCGAACGGCAGGTCGAGATCGAGGATGAGCACGTCCTGGCGCAAGTGCTGGCTGATGGCCCAGGCCACATTGTGCGAAATGG
>CAYMNX010000394.1:0-2909 GCA_964391905.1 uncultured Rhizobiaceae bacterium | reverse complement strand
CGATTTGGCCGTGTTTTGCATAGCGACCTGCCTACAAGATCATCCCGTGAATCCATGCGGCGAATCATGCCTTCATCCCTTGAGCTGGATTTAGGGGCAGGCTGACGGACTTTCCACTACGGCCGTCCGGTTGGATATGGGTCAGAGTGTGCAGGGGAATTGGGGAATTGGGGTCAGAGTGGATTTCCCGTGAATTGGGGTCAGAGTGGATTTCCGACCGCGCGTGTGGCATCCTCGTTTGAGCTGATCGTCTGACGAGAATTTTTTATGGCCCGGCTCGGCCGCTACTTCCTCCCCGATCAACCGCTGCACGTCATTCAGCGCGGCAATAATCGCGAAGCGATCTTCTTTGCGAGGGAAGACTACGAGCGCTATCGCGGTTGGCTCGCCGAAGCCGCGGGCGATCATGAATGCGCCATCCACGCTTATGTGCTGATGACCAATCATGTGCATCTGCTCGCGACGCCGAAGCGCGCGGAGAGCCTGCCGCGGATGATGCAATCGCTCGGCCGACGCTATGTGCGTTACGTCAATGCGACCTATCGGCGGACCGGGACGCTCTGGGAAGGGCGCTATCGTGCCGCGCCGATCGACAGCGACGCCTATTTCCTCGCCTGCTGCCGCTACATCGAGCTCAATCCCGTACGTGCCAAGATGGTGGTGCATCCGCGCGACTACCCATGGTCGAGCTATGCGGCGCATGCTCATGGCGCAAGCGATCCCTTGGTGAGTGGTCATTCTGTCTATCGCGCGCTCGATCGCGACCCGACGGAGTGCCAGAAAGCGTATCGCGCGCTCTTCCGTTCACCCCTCGACGCGGCGTTTATCGATGCGCTGCGTGCTGCGACGAATGGCGGTTGGGCGCTTGGCAATGATCGGTTCAAGCGGCAAATCGCGAAAGCGCTTGGCCGGCGCGTTGCGCCGTTGCCGAAGGGGCGGCGCGCAAAACAGCAGGACAACGACCGACAAATAAATCTACTCTGATAAATCTACTCTGACCCCAATTTTCCGCACAAAACAGCAGGACAACGGCCGACAAATAAATCTACTCTGACCCCAATTTCCTGACCCTGACCCCAATTTCCTGACCCCAATTTCTATTTCTCTGACCCCAATTTCTGCTGACCCCAATTTCTGATAAATCTACTCTGACCCCAATTTTCCTTGCGTGATAAATCTACTCTGACCCCAATTCCTTGTGCCTTTAATTTCTCGAGATTATCAGAGGCGTCGAATCCGGCTCTAAAAAATAATGAGAAGGGTAAAATTCGATATGCTGGTGTTTGCTTTGGGAGTTTCTTGAGGCGAAGTCGATGTTTTGTGCAAGTATTTTCAAATTATCAAGCGATCCACTGATGTAGATAACAGAGTCGCCTCGCATAATCCGTATCTTACCCTCGGCAACATTAACCCGTAGCGTGCGACAATTGCCGAGATATGGATAGGATTGGCCGAGAGGAACATCCAAGGCAACTTCAAATGAAGTCTGAGCATCACACAGCGTTTGCGCAAGCGCTTGCAAGGAACTCGCGTCCCCCTTCACTTCGATTATCTTCTGACCAAAGCGTCCTATAAGGTGCATTTCGTAGTACCTCAGTCCGTCATAGGGAATTGGGGTCAGAGTGAAACATGGTGAGGGCTGCGCCGTTAGGGCTGAGTGAACGCGGAGTAATAGGAGCTGCTTCGGGATAAAATGTTGCAGGCGATCCGAATGCCACCACCCGCACACGCCCCCTCGCTGCCACATGAGAGCCATGTTACCGGTCCGCCAACTGCGCCTCGGCGCTAGCACGCCGTGGAGCTTTTCGCGCTCGCGCTCCAGCCACACGAGCCGCTTGAAGAACGCCTTACGTCCCTCTCCGCCGCTCGTATTGAAGCCAACGGTGGATCGATGAATCTCCGCGTTCAGCTGAGCGAGGGTGAGCTTGGCCACGTCCTCGTTCGTGCCGGGAAAACCTGATCGCTTGCCCATTCAGGAACAGTACGAGCGCCGCGCCGAGCCTGTCCAGAAAACCAGGTATCACTTATTTCTTGAACAACGTCCGCTCACACCACGAAGCAAGCGATTGCCGCTTGAAGCATGGCGCCCGGAAATTAGGTCGAACTCGTTTCGATCTCCCGCCGCGGGTTCAAGAAATGTTAACCATGGCGGTGCGAGCATCGGGGCATGCGCTCATCTCCCGTACCGTGCCGGCCATGACAATCGGCACCGATCCGCTTCGCGCGCTCGCGGCGCCGCTCGAGCGGCTGCTCGCCTCGGGCGGCGATACGCGGCTCGCTCTCGATCCGGCAACGCAGCTCAACGGCTATGGCTGCCGCCCCTTTCCCCGGCCCGAGGCCTTCACCTTCGCTTCCTCGACCGCGACCTCGATCTCGGGCCGCGCTTACGCCGCGGCCGCGGCCGCGCGCCAGGAGCTCTTGCGCGGCAGCGTCGCGCTGGGGCTCGATCTCGCCTTCGACCGCCAGGTCGATCAATCGCGCGACGCGCTGAAGCGGCTTTTGGGTCTCGAGGGCACGGGCTGCGAGGTCGTCTTCTCGCCCTCGGGCACGGATGCGCAATTGCATGCGCTCTTCCTCGTGCGCGCGCTCTTGGGCGCGCCGCTCGTCAGCGTCATCGCCGCCGCCGACGAGACCGGCAGCGGCGCGGCCTTTGCCGCGACCGGCCGGCATTTCAGCGCGCTCACCGCGCCGGGCGTCGCCGTCGTCAAGGGCGAGCCGATCGCCGGCCTCGCCGACGGCGTCGAGAGCCTCGCCATCCCGCTGCGCAATTATCTCGGCGTGCCGCGCCCCGCCGACGAGCTCGACGGCGAGGTGGCGCATGCCATCGCGCGCTCGATCGCGGCAGAGAAGCGCGTGCTGCTCTTCGCCATGGACCGCTCGAAATTCGGCCTGCGCGCGCCGAGCCTCGA
>CAYMNX010000393.1:0-2505 GCA_964391905.1 uncultured Rhizobiaceae bacterium | reverse complement strand
CAGCGCGGCGGAAAGATGACGAAATCGACATTCGCGATGCCTTCGAACTCGCTGGGGCTGGTCAGAACAGTATAGATCGACGGATCGGGGTGATCGAAACTGACGCTGCTCATCGGGCAGAATCGAGTGAGGTCATAGCGGTAGGGCACGTTATTCCCGTGCCATGCGACCACGTCGAGCGGCGAATGGGTGACCTCCGTCGTCCACAGCCGTCCTTCGTATTTTTGAACGCATTCGAAGCGGCCTTCGACATCCTCGAAGCGCGCGACCGGCGCCTCGAAATCCCTCGGATTGGCAAGCGCGTTGGCGCCGATCGGGCCAAGGGCCGGAAGGCGGAAGGGCGTTCCATAATTCTCGCAGATATAGCCGCGGGCTTTGCCCTCGAGCGGCTCGACACGGAACTTCATGCCGCGGGGAATCACCACGATGGTCCCCGGTGCCGCGTCGATCCGGCCGCATTCCGTGTCGAAACGCAGGCTTCCCTGTTGCGGGACCAGCAGCATCTCGCCATCGGCGTTGTAGAAGAAACGGCCCTTCATCGGCTTGTTGATGAGGAAGATGTGGGACGCACATCCGAAGCCGCCGGCCGGATCGCCGTTGCCGGCGAGCGTCGTCAGCCCGTCGATGAAGTCGGTATCGCGGTCGGGAAACGGCAGCGGATCCCAGCGGAGCCGGTTCGGCGAGGCCGGCACCTCGTTAAACGGGCCTGATCTCAAAAGGCCCTGGCCCTTCATGAGCCGGAACGGGGCGTGATCCGCGGAAGGACGGAGGCGATAGAACCACGAGCGACGATTGGCGCCGCGTGGCGCCGTAAACGCCGTTCCCGAAAACTGTTCGGCATAGAGACCGAACGGGACCTTTTGCGGCGAATTACGGCCGATCGGTAACGCACCGCTGACGGCCTCGGTCGCAAACTCGTTGCCAAAACCCGTATTATATTCGGCCGGTGTCATCATCTTGCGCACTCCACCTTCATTTTTTTAGCCGCGGCGCACCCGCGCCCCTGATATAAGCAAAAAAACGCTCCGTTTGCGCGTCCGCTGTCGGCGACGCCGCTTTATCGAAGCGTCAGACTTGGCACTCTCAGTATATACGTTCACGTCACCATGCCCGAGCGGCGCGGCGAGGCGATCATCGAGGTTTCGAGCAGACGCTGTGGTGGTGGGGTGCGGGACCCAAGGCGCCTGAAAAATGTTCGGCGCAAGTTACGTCAAGACGATCTCGGTAGACGAGTGGCGCTGATCGACCCGATAATCGCAACCAGACGTTATCGAGGGCAGCGGAGTTGCCGTGAGCACTGATTATGATGTGGTGGTGGCGGGTGGAGGCTTGGCGGGATTGAGCGCCGGCCTCGCCAGCGCGCGGCTCGGTCGCAAGACGCTGGTGCTGGTCGGCGACATTCTCGGCGGCCAGTTGCTCAGCATCAACAAGATCGACGGCTATCCTGGTTTTCCCGAAGGCGTTGCGGGTTACGATCTCGGTCCGATGACCCAAGAGCAGGGGGCTGCCGCCGGTGCCGAGTTCGGCGCCGCCGAACTCGCTGCGCTCACGCCGGAAGGAAGACGATGGCGCCTCACCGCCAGTGACGGCGAGACCTATGGGGCCGGGGGCATCGTCATCGCCACCGGCGCCGGCCTGAGGAAGCTCGGCGTTCCGGGCGAGGAGCGGCTCTTCGGCAAGGGTGTCAGTCACTGCGCGAGCTGCGATGCACCGCTGATGCGCGGCAAGAGCGTCGCTGTCATTGGGGGCGGCGATTCCGCGGCTCAGGAGGCACTGACCCTCGCGGAGGCGGCCGCCCGCGTCGTCATCCTGCATCGCGGCGCCGCGTTGCGTGCGCAGGCCGCGTATCGCGACGCCGTCGCCAGCAATCCTAAAATCGAGCTGCACTGCAACAGCGAGGTAATCGAGATCGTCGGCGAAGCGAGCGTCACCGGTGTAAAGGTGCGCGACCGGGCGACGGGCGGTACGTCGCTCCTCGAAGTCGCCGGCGTATTCGCCTATATCGGCCTCACGCCGAACAGCGCGTTCATCGCGGGACAGATTGCGCTCGATCCAGATGGGCGGATCCCCACCGACAGCGCGATGCGGACGGAGCTGAAAGGCGTCTGCGCCGCGGGTGCGGTGCGTGCGGGATGGCCCGGCCGCGCCGCCGCGGCGGCCGGCGATGGCGCTGCCGCGGCGATTGCCATCGATCGCTATCTGAGCGATGATGCGTGGAGCGGGCCGGCCGCGCGCTGATCCGCAGCATTGGGGATTGGTCGTCATGACAGCGATCACGGTTCACGATCCACGCGGCTATCCGCCGAAAGTAAGCGGCAAGCGGCTCGCGCCGCGGCTCGAAAGCCTCGAGGGCAAGGTCGTTTATCTCGTCGACTGCCTCTTCGACAATTCCGAAGCCTTCATGAGCCAGCTGCAGGACTGGTTCGGCCAAAACCTGCCCAACGTACGCATCCGCACGATCAAGCCGCGCGAGAGCTGGGTCGATGATGCCGAGATGCGCACCAA
>CAYMNX010000392.1:0-2163 GCA_964391905.1 uncultured Rhizobiaceae bacterium | reverse complement strand
GTAGAGATTCCGGTCAGGAAATGGAAAACTGCGAGCCCGATCGTGCCAAAGATGAATGCGATCGTGAACGCCGTCCGATGATAAATGACCTTCGTGAGCAGCAACACCGCGACGATCAGATAGCAATGGAGTTCCGACGGTAGCGTCCAGAGATTGATATTTACGATGCGCGAAACCGGATTGTCCTCGAAAACCCCCGGCAACGTGAAAGTGATCCATCCCGCGACATTGCCAAAATACCGTGCAAACTCCGGATTGGCGAAGTAAGCACGCAACGGCAGCTTCGTCAGGAGCGGGCCCAAAATCAAAGCAGACAATGTAACTTCAACAAACAACGCGGGCAAAATGCGCAGCGCGCGATGCGCAAGAAAGGTCGATGTTTTGCGCAGCCGGAAGGCACTTCCAAGCACCAAAAAACCGCTAAGCGCGAAAAAGGCTGGCACCAAGGCTCGCAATAAAGGTTTGGTGAAGCCGACCCAATGCGTTACGCCCGCGCCCGCCTGCCCCGTTGCATTGGCAACTTCTGCCTGCGTGAACAACAGCCCGATACTCGGGGCGGCCCCCAACCATCTTGTATGCCCAACCAGCAGAAGTATCGCCAATAGGAACCGCAGCACGTCGAAACCTGGTCCAATGCCGCGATGGCGTGCGAGAATCGCGCCGCAACTTTCCCCGGGTCGAAATCCCAACAATTGAAGGTGCGATATCACGGATCACCACCGTTTGGGCGGACGCAAGAGACAGTACGAAGCTCCGATCACAAATTTATGACATTCTGGCGTAAACCATCGGTGGCCATAGCCTCGGAACAGCTAGCTTGGTCCTGCGCTATCGCCGCTCGCGACCACCGTGAACGCCACGCACCACCCCACCGCGCGATGACTGCGACACGGAATCGGGATCGATGACATCAGCGCAAGCGTCAGTCGAGACGCGGCAGCTTTGATGAGCTGAAGCTGAAGCGTCACGGTGCTGCGAGGGCACAGCGACCGCTCAGAGCATCGAAAGCGCAAGCACGAGCCAAACTTCATCGCCGCGTCGTCGGTGCTGCGCGTTTGAATATCCTCCGCTAAAATGCGCGGAAAATCGTCTCAATGACCGGGAGGAGAGCGGCCTATGGAGGCTCTAAGATCGACGACCGTCATCATGCTCGCGGCCATCGCCGGCGGCATTGCGCCGCTCGGATCAAGCCATGCGGCCGAAACGAAATTCGCGCTGACATCGCCGGCGATGGAGAATGGCGGATTTCTTCCGAAGAAATATGCCGGCAACAACCCGCAAAACAAGAATTGCGACGGCGAGAACGTGTCGCTCCCCTTGGCTTGGAAGAATGCCCCGACCAATGCCAAGAGCTTTGCGATCACGATGACCGATCCCGTCGGCCGCGGCGGCCTGGGTGTCAGCCATTGGATCGCCTACGGCATTCCCGCGACCAAGACCTCGCTCACAGAGGGCGAAGCAAGCCAGCCGTCGCATGAATTCGCCGGCGGCAAGAATACGGCGGGCACGACACTCTATTACGGTCCCTGCCCGCCGATGGGCGATGCGCCGCATCCTTACACGATCGTGCTGATCGCGACCGACATTGCGCCCGGCGCGCTGCAACCTGGGATGACGGTGGCCGAGCTTGGCGCCGCGCTGCAAGGCCACACCCTCGGCGCGACGAGCTTCGTTGCAAATTATCGCCCGTAAGCGCGCTTTCCGATCAGGACTGCGAGATCGAATCCGGATCGATCACATCCGCGCAGGCGTCGGTCGGCGCCGCAGCGACGTGACCCACCAGCGGCACGGCTTTCACTACGCCCGAGGTGATGCGGCAGGGGGCCGCCACCACACCGCAGCCGCAAAGGCCAAGGCAAAGAGCGAGCACGAGCCATCCTTTCATCGCCGCCTCCACAGCCGGCGCCGCGATTCTCCTCAGCTAAAACGGCCATGGCCCGAGAGATGTTCCGACGCGCCTCAGCGCTCGCCGCGCAGGACCTCGAGCTTCAGCTTCACCGGTTCACCAAGCCACAGCGCATGGATCGCGTGATCGCGATAGCCATTGCCGGTATTGGGATGGACAAGAATGCGTAGACCCGCGCGGTTGAGCATGAGGAACGGCACGAGGCGGGAAAATTCCTCGGCCGCAAAAGCGATCTGATACATCGAGATCGGATGCGG
>CAYMNX010000391.1:0-9435 GCA_964391905.1 uncultured Rhizobiaceae bacterium | reverse complement strand
AAGCGCTCGAAGATGCGGCGCCACAGCGCCAGCCGCACCGGCGCATCGAGCGGCGCGACCGACGGTCGCACCATCTGATGCGCAAAGAACATGCCGCCGACCCAAATGACGGCCGAGAGGATATGAAGCAGCAATAACAGCGCGATCATGCGGGATATTCTAGCGAAGCGTGCCCCGGCTGTCGCGCTTTCCGGCCCGTCAGCTCAGGCGACGAGTCGTTCTCTCTCGATCACGACGGAAGAGGTCAGCACCCTTCCATTCGGCCCCGGCTCGGGAAGCGCGAGGTTGAGGTACCGCACATAATGATCCTCGATCGTGCCGGTGAGCTCGTTGTATGTCGCGCCCTCTCGCCGCGTTCGCAGGATACGTGCTTGAAGCATGACAGCGTAGTCCGTATCGGGTCGCGAAAGCACGTTCAAGCCTTCGACCGTGCTGGGATCGAAACCAAAATCGGTCGCCACGTGATGAGAGATCACATCTTCGCCCTTGACGCCGAAGAGGCTGCTGGTGGTGAATGCGCCCATCGCCGCGGCGGCGCGCACGATCTGCTCTGGCTCGCGGCGGTGGACTTCCAGTAAGGCCTTCAACCGCGCATCGGTGACGCTATCGATAGGCAGAGGCCGAACCACCCACGGCCGCCGCGGCACGTGCACGATGAAGGCCACTTTGGCTATCGCCGCCGCCGCGGCCTGCGCACCTTGGTGGTAGGCCTCGACCCAGCGTCCCTCCATGTGAACGCTGCGCCGCACCTGGGTGATCCTGTCGGCCCGGTCGTCCAGCCATTCACAAATCCGCTCGGCCGCCAGCGGGGCAACGCGACGGCCATCGTGCCGGATCGCCACCACCCCATCGTGTCGCTCGGTGATTGCAATCCAGCCGAGCACTCGCATCGCGTAAGCCGCGATGTCGCCGCTTGTGCTCGGCAGTCGCAACGAATTGCGGACATAATTGGCGTGACCTGTCGGCGCCGCTTCCAACGCGCCATTGGCAATGAACCAGTAGCACGCCTCGCTATTGGTCGCGAAATCGGGTGCAGAAGTCGCCAAGGCGGTCCTGAGCAGCGTGAGAACCGATGCGGCTTGGGCCTCCGAGACATCGGTCGAGGGAAGCAGCTCGGCGAAGATTTCGCTTAGAAAATCGCGGTCGCCGTGCCGGACGAGGAATTCCGCGAGGCGGTAGAGATCGTCAGCGAGGATACGGGTCTCGCCGCGCCACCAGCGCGCGACCGTGTTTTCAGAGCGGCCAATGGCATGGGCCACCTGCTTGAGGTGTAACGGCGCGTGCGGATAAAGGCGGCGTCGAAGCGCCTCTCGAAACCGCGATTCGAAGTCCCCCGCCACTGCTCAACCCATTTCTGTAAGTCGGGACACCAAATCTGAGAACCCAACCGGCTCATAGTCTCTCATATCCGGCATCCCCGCAAGGGGCGCACAAACGGCCTCGTCGTTAATGCGCGTTTAATGGAGTGGAGACCTGTGGAAACCGATCGTCGCCAAATCTGGTATCTCGCGCGCCACCTGAAGCATCTTTCGGCGGATCTTGCCGCCTGGGGTTTGGCCGAGGCGGCGCTGCTGGTCGGTGCCGCTGCTCTATCCGTGGGCGATCAGACGGTTCAGCCCAGCAGCCCGCCCAGTCCTGCACAAAAAGGCGCTCCGCCCGCTGCCCTGCATCAGGGCAGCATCCGGCATGGCTAGAAAGAGCGCCACGCGGGCGCTCGACCAGCCGAGAACGCCCGAGTTCGGCGACGCCGCTCCCCATCCGCGGCTTACCCAGCTCCTCGTCTACTGGAACAAGAAACGTGGTGATCGCGCCCTGCCGTCGCGGACCGACCTCGATCCCGTCGCATTCAAGTTTTTGCTCGGTCATATCCTCCTCATCGAAGTTCTGAAGGATCCGCTGCAGTTCCGCATTCGCCTCCAAGGAAGCGAGCTGTCATGGATCGGCTGCGATCTTACAAGGAAGACACTCGATCAAGTTCCTTGTGCCGAATTGTATGCGCTTGCTTTCGGCTATCTCGCAGAGACCGTCGAGACACGGGCGCCGCTTCACAAAGTTGGCGCTGAGCTCATCGACGATATGCACCGCAAATTTGAGGCGCTTCTTCTGCCGCTCGCAAGCGACGGCGCGACGGTCGACATGGTGCTTGCCGCAGTGCTTTGCCGCGACGATCGCGCACCATGACGAGAAAAGCGGCGTAACGAGATCAACAAGCACCTTGTCGGGGTTTGGGGAATGGCAAGACGTGCACCCATATGCGATTTGAGCGCTCTCCGGATCGGGCCCCTCGGGGAGTGCCGAACCACTCGTGGCCCCGAGATGGAAACATGAGAAATATTAATGTCATCATCAACGGTCGAGCCGTTTTCGATAATGAGTTCGTCGATTATCTCGACGCATTCAATCCTGAGGATTTCCTGTCGCTCGAGCAAAGTCAGATGGCAGGCACGCAGATCGTTCCACCGTTGCTGCGTGCACTTGAGGACCAGGGGCTTCAAGCCGTTATCAGCCATGATCTCCAGACGGTCGTGAAGCTGCATCGTGCGAGCGGCGGTCGCATGAAGCGCATCATCCAAACCAACGATCCGCGTTATCATCCGCACGCAACGCCGGCCGACACGGCAGTACTGGCGCTGTTGCGCGACGGCATCCCGCAAGGCTGTGTCGCTTCGCGCCTCATCTGGTGCGAGCAGACGCTCGCCGCGGAAATGGAAAGCGGCCGCTTCTGGGTCGAGAACCCCGCAAACATGTGGACGCGGTCCGATCGTTGCATCGTTCGCGCGCCGATCGCGAAAACGATTCGCTCCTGCTACGTCGTATTCACTGGCTCGATCTATCTCGCGCAACAAGTGACGGGCGGCAATACGCTTGCGACCATGTTGCGGCTCCACGCGCTTTGGGTTCTGTGCCATTGGCGATGGTCGTGGCTGACCGGCATCATCGAAGGCGCGTTGGCCCGCCGTCATCTCTTCGATATCTATGGCGCCGCCGCCATGGATCTCGGCATCTGGCGTACGCGACCGGGTGAAGGAGACGAGCTCTATAAATACGAATTGTCGTCGATTGATCGCGAGACGGCGATGGAATCGTGGCTGCGTCCGGAGACGGGAATCCTGTCGCGCTTGATGGGAAGGCCGCCGATCTCCGTGCTGCCGATCGAAGGACGCAGCGGCGCGGAAGCGTAATTCTTCGATTCCGGAGAGCGTCGGCAAGCATCGGCTAGCCGACGCTCACCGCGCCTTTCGTCTCTAGCCGGGCCGGCAGCGCCCAAGCGGCGATAAAGCTGACGAACACGCAAGCGACGACATAATACATCGGCGCCAGTGGGTCTCCGGTACGCGCGATGAGCCACGCGACCGCAAAAGGCGCCAGCCCTCCGAACAAAGCCACGCCGAAATTATACGCGACTGCCATGCCGGTGACGCGCGACTGTGGCGGAAACATCTCTGCCAGCGCCGCGTTGAAGGGGCCGCCGCCGATCGAGAACAGCAGTCCGAAGAAGAATTCTACGACCACCAGGCGCTCGACGCTTGTTTCTTGTTGCAGCCAAATAAAGCAGGGATAGAGCGCGGCAAGCAATCCGACTGCCGATGCAATGAGGCATGGCTTCCGCCCCACCGTATCGGAAACGCGACCCATAATAGGACAGAAGATCGCGACAGCCAGACCCGCGGCGATCGGCGCCAGCAATGCCGCTTTGAGGTCAAGGCCGAGGACCTTGACGGCATAAGTCGGCATAAAAACGAACAATACATAAAGGGAACCGCTGCCGCCGACGACGAGACCCAGGCCGATCAATACCCGGCGCTTGTAGGTGATGAAAACTTCTCTGAGGGGCGAAGCGTTCTTCGTCTCGCGATTCGCCGTAGCGATGAAAGCTGGCGACTCGTTAAGCTTGAGACGCATGTAGTAGCCGACCGGGCCGGCCACGAGCCCGACCAGAAACGGGACCCGCCAGCCCCAGCTTTCGAACGCTGCGGGCGCAAGTGCATCGGCGCTCAGCCAACCGGCGACGCCCGCGAGCAGGATCGCCATTCCCTGGCCGGAAAATTGCCATGCGCCGTAGAGACCGCGGCGTCGCTCCGGCGCCTGCTCGACCAAAAAAGCAGTCGCGCTCGCGAATTCGCCGCCCGCCGCGAAGCCTTGGCAAAGCCGGCTAGCGACTATGATAAGTGGCGCGGCGATGCCGATTGCCGCATAGGTCGGCGTCGCGGCCATCAAGGCCGTGCCGATGGTCATAAGGCCGATCACGAAGATCAGAATGCCTTTGCGGCCCCAGCGGTCGGCTCTTTGCGCCAAAAAAAGGCCGCCGAAGGGGCGGACCACGAAAGCGACGCCGAACGCGGCCAAAGCTGAGAGCAACGACGTCCAAGGCGAGTGCGCGGGAAAGAAAAGCTTGGCGATGGTGACGGTAAAATAGCCGTAAAGGGTGAAGTCGTACCACTCGAGCGCATTGCCGATGATCACCGCCTCTACCGTTCGGTGGGCGGCTCGTCCTAGCTTCAATGTGCTCACCGCTATTCCTTGAGTTGCTTGCGCAGCAATTCCTGCGTGTCAATCGGTAGTGCGTCGATCGCCGCCGCCAACGATTTCAGTCGGCTCCGCAAAGCATAGATTTGATCGAGCAGATTAAGAACTACCGGAATTGCCTCTTCATCGATCAACAGGTCGCGCCGCAATTCGGCGATCAGATGAATCCGTGCGACGTCGACATCATGGAAAAAATAGCCGCCGGCCGTGCGCTCCGGGAGGACCCAACGCGCCTTGATCCAACCCTCGAGCTCGGCTGCGTCGAGGCCCGACACCTGGTGCAGAACGGCTTCGAAAGCGATCATGTCGATAGCCCTTCGCGCGGATTATAGGGGTGCTTCTCCGACCATTCCTTGACGAAGGCGTCGAGCTCCGAATCGGCCTTGCCCGGCAGCATGACTCGCAGCGTGACCAGCATGTCACCGCGGCCGCCGACACCTTTGCCGCGCAGCCGCAAGATCGTTCCGGTATTGGAGGCCGGCGGAATGGTCAGAGCGACGGTACCGGACGGCGTCGGGACCGTCACGCGGCCGCCGCTGACTGCCTCGCCCAGCGTCACTGGCAGATCGAGGAGGATATCGTCGCCCTCGCGGCGGAACAGCCGATGCGGCGTGACATGAATCTCGATCAGCGCATCGCCGTTCGGGCCGCCGCCGATGCCGGGATCTCCCTGACCTTTGAGGCGCAACACCTGACCATCGCGCACCCCTGGCGGAATGGAAACATCGAGGCTCTTGCCCTGCTCCAGTTCGAGGCGCTTCTTGGCACCATTCACTGCATCGAGAAAATCGACGGGCAGGATGTAATGGCGATCGCTGCCGCGCATGCGCAGTGTCGCGCCCGCGCCGCCCCGCGCGCCGCGTCCCTGCGAGAAGAAGGCGAAGAGGTCATCCAGATCCTCCGGCGCCATTCCCTCCGCACTCTGATACTTTCGCCCCGACGCGCCTTCGGCGAAATCCTGATAGGAGTAGGCACGCGGCCGCTCGGCCCCGCTTTCATCGATCTCGCCGCGATCATACCGTGCGCGCTTCTCCTTATCGGAAAGCAGATCATAAGCGGCGGAGATTTCCTTGAATCGCGCTTCGGCCTGCTTGTTGCCGGGGTTAAGATCAGGGTGAAATTTCTTGGCGAGGTTGCGATAAACGCGCCGGATCTCTTCATCCGTGGCGTCCTTCTTGACGCCTAGCACCTCGTAGGGATTCCGCGCAGCCATAGCCCTTCCATATAATCGCTTTGCTGCCGGAGCCCAAGCCTTCGTTGCCAGGCGTGTCGGCTTCCGCTATTTTCGTCGCGTTCATTGGGGAGTAGCCGCCCGGCTCTACCGGGCCGTGCGTCAACATACTTGGCGGAGATCCGACAAGGATCACGGCCATGGCGTGCGGGGCCTCCAAGGCATGGCGAGACCAACGGATTGACCTTTTCGGGCCGAGCCGAAGGGGCGCAACCCGTGGTCTCTCCGCTCGGCAGGGGTACCCAATGGCAACTTTCCTCGTCGCGCTCGCGAGCGTGGCGATCGCCGAGATGGGCGATCGGACACAGCTCTTGTCGCTGGCGCTGGCCGCGCATTATCGCAAGCCTTTTCCCATCATCACCGGCGTGTTCTTCGCGACCATCGCCAATCACTCGATCGCCGGCATTCTCGGCGCCTGGTTCGGACGCCTCCTGACGCCGACCATCCTCGACGTGGCCGTGGGTCTGAGCATGATGGCGATGGCAATCTGGGTGTTACGCGTCGACACGCTGAAGCCCCGCACCGAGGTCAGCAACCGCAGCGCCTTCATCGCCACGCTATGCACCTTCTTCGTGGCGGAAATTGGCGATAAGACGCAGATTGCGACCTTGGCGCTCGCCGCCGCCTATCCCAATCTCGTTGCGGTCATCACGGGCACGACGGCGGCAATGCTGATCGCCAATGTACCGGCGGTCTTTCTTGGCGATGCGCTATCGGGGCGTTTGCCGATTCGACAGATGAATTATGTCGCAGCGCTCGTTTTCGGCGCACTGGGGGCGATCTTCGTCATCCGCGCCTTGATGACGTAGACGTCGCTACTTCGCGTTCTTCTCGATCCAACCGGCGAAAGCCTGGACGAACTTGGTCATGTACTCTCGCGTTGCCGGATTGGCGATCTTGCCTTGCGCATCGAAAAGCTTGTCGGCGTTGCCGATATACGCCTCGGGCTGCTGCAGCGCGAGAACGTTGAGGAAAACGAGCGATTGCCGCAAATGATGGTTGGCGCCGAATGCGCCGATGGCACTTGGCGAGACGCTAACGACCGCGCCTGGCTTGCCTTCGAAACTATTTTGGCCGTAGGGCCGCGAGACGATATCGATCGCATTCTTGAGCGCGCCCGGGATCGAGCGATTATATTCCGGCGTGACGAAAAGCACCGCATCGGCTTTGCGGACGCGGTCGCGCAGCGCGACCCAGGCCTGTGGCGGACTGGCATCCTCATCCTGATTGTAGAGAGAGAGATGGCCGATCTCGACGATCTCGAGCTTGAGTGCAGGTGCGGCAAGCTCGGCAAGCGCGAGGGCCATTTTGCGATTGAGGGATTCCTTGCGCAGGCTGCCGACGAATACGACCACATCTCTGGGCATTGGTGCGAGTCTCCTGTTCGCGAGCGATTCGTCTCTATATGGCGATCACGCCTCGGCCGGCAAGCCGGCGAGCTTTGCACTTTCATGCCACAGGCGCGCGGCCGCGACGTCATCCTGCGCAGCGGCGCTGGGCGTCGCCTCGCGCGATTTGTCGAAGTAGCGGCCGTTGAGCGTCGCAACCTCGGGCGATGAGGCGACATAGACGGGGGTTGCGGCCCCCTCTTCCACCGAAATCGCGGCGAACCGCTTCGCTAAGCCGATACCGAAACGAAACAGCGTGCCATTATTGTCGCCGAAGCTCGAAGCGACAAAACCCGGGTGGAGGCAATTGGCGGTAACGCCGGTTCCGGCGAGACGCCGCGCCAGCTCGCGCGTGAACAGGATATTACAGAGCTTCGAGCGTTGATAAGCATAGAGTCCGCGATAGCCTTTGACGTATTGCAAATCGTCGAAATCGAGTACGCCCTTGCGATGGGCTTCCGAAGCGACGTTGACGATCCGTGCCGGCGCCGAGGCGACGATCCGCTCGCGCAGCAAATGGGTGAGCAGGAAATAGCCCATGTGGTTGAGCGCAAAAGTTCGCTCGAGCCCGTCGACAGTGATCTCGCGCCAGGTGAAGAGCGCGCCCGCATTGTTGAGCAGCACGTCGATGCGCGGCAGCGCGCGCAGTAACTCCGAGGCAAGCCGGATGATTTCCTCGCGCTGCGACAGATCGGCGTAATAGATGTCGACGATCAGATTCGGCACGCGCGCGCGCAGCGTCTGGAGGGCCGCCGCGCCCTTGTCGCGGTTGCGCCCCACCAGAATCAGTCGCGCCCCCAGGAGGCCAAGGCGCGCGGCGGTCTCGAGCCCGATACCGTCTGTCGCGCCGGTGATGACGCAGGTCTTCCCTTTCATGGCAGCCCCACGACCGCTTGAACCGTTTGCCAGGTGGCGGCATTCGCGGCCGCCAATAACGGCCGATCCGGGATGCGGGTGTCGTATGGCGTCCCATCGAGAAAAGCGGCACGACCGCCGGCCTCGCTCACGATCAGCATGCCGGCGGCATGATCCCAGGGCAAGGAGCGCGAGTGGAGCGAGAATTGAGTCTTGCCGAGCGCGAGCGCCAGATATTCGAGTCCGCTGCTGCCTTGATTGTGCACGTCGCGGACACGGCCGCTGTCGGTCAGCGCCTTAGCGGCGCGAATGCCTGATTTCGTCCGGCCATAGGCGGCGCCCCTGATCTCGTCCTCAGCGGCGACCGTCAGCTGCTTGTCACCGTTCCACGCACCCTTGCCCTTGTAAGCATAGACCATGACATCGGCGAGCGGATCGTAGATCCAGCCGGCCTCCACAGCGCCGCGTCGGGTCAGCGCGACGATGACCGCAAAGCCAGCCACGCCTTTGGCGAAGTTTGCCGTGCCGTCGACTGGGTCGATAATCCAAACCGGTGCATCCAAGGTCAGGAACTCGAGCCGGCTCGGATCCTCGGCGACGCTCTCCTCGCCAAGAACAAGAGCGTCCGGGACAAGGCTGCCCAGCGACTGCGTCAACTCGCGCTCCGTCTCGATATCGGCAATAGTCACGAGGTCGCCAGGTTTTTTCTCGCGGATATCGGCCGTTTGCAAGGCGCGAAACCGCGGCAAAACCAGATTGCGGGCGGTACTCCGAATTAGATTTGCAACAAATCTGCAATCGATCATTTGTGTCATGATGGAATGAACGTATCGAGATTGCTATGGCCGAATTTGGGAACGATTGTGACGTTGTCATCGTTGGCGCCGGCGCAGCGGGAATCGCCGCCGGCAAGCGGCTCACCGCCGCCAAGGTCAAGACAGTCATCCTCGAAGCGCGCCAGAGGCTTGGCGGTCGCGCCTGGACCGTGCCGACATCGATCGGTAAGCCTGTCGATCTCGGCTGCGAATGGCTCCACTCGGCCGATATCAATCCTTGGACCGAGATTGCCGAAACACTGGGTTTCGAGCTCGATCGGACTTTGCCCGATTGGACGAGCCGGATCGCGATCCATGACGGCGAAGCCGCCAACGAGGAATGGCTTACGGCGCGCGACGCCTTCGAGGACGCCTATGAGCGGGCGGCGCAACTCCCCGAAGACGTGCCGGCCTCGGCCCTGCTGCCGAAAAACGGCCGGTGGAACAATCTCTTCAACGCCATCAGCACATGGGCGAATGGCGCCGAGCTCGATCATGTATCGGTGAAGGACCGTCAGAATTACGACAATACGAGGCTCAATTGGCGCATTCTCGAAGGCTACGGCGCTCTGATGTCGGCTGATGCCGCGGGGCTGCCGGTGCAGTACGACACGGTCGT
>CAYMNX010000390.1:0-6519 GCA_964391905.1 uncultured Rhizobiaceae bacterium | reverse complement strand
GAGCTCGAGCGTGTATTTCTCGAAGCTCAGCGTCGAGAGGCGGCCGGTGGCGACGTCGCGCTGCTGGCGCGTGCCGTTCACCATGAGGAGCCGCGGCCCGTCGGGGGTATTGGCGATCGCGCCGCGTTCGGCGAAGACGGTGATCGGCTTTTCCGGCTGTCGATTGTCGTAGATGAGGATGCTGACCAGTTCGCCGCTTTCATCGCGATTCTTGACATAGACCATCAGCTGGTCGGAGATCGTGTTGAAGATGCCGTCCTGGATGAGGACCGAGGCGTAGCGGTTGCGGATCTCGAATTGCAGGTCCTTGAAGGCGCGATTGGCCGCGGGGAGGAAATAGAGCGTCAGCGCATAGAGGAGAAGCATCCCGAAGACGCCGGTCAGGAGGGCCGGCGTCGCGAGGGATAGCGGGCTGACGCCGGCCGCGCGCATGACGACGAGCTCGCTCTCGGCGATCAGCTTGTTGTAGATGAAGACGATAGCGACGAAGACGGCGACCGGGAGCACGACATAGATGAAACGCGGTAGAATAAGGATCGCGAGATGGAGGAAAACACCGAAGGAGAGTCCCCGGTTGACGATCAGGTCGATCAGACGCAGCGCTTGAACCAGCCAAACCGCGAAGCTGAAGACGACGCAAATAGACAACATCACCAGCAGCGCCTGGCGGAACATATAGCGCGTCAACCCTGTCATGGGGGCGGATTATAGAAGCGGGCCAAGCGCTGAGCCTAGTGTCGATTTCGTGGATGGGGCGGCTGCCGCACGATGCTGCGAGTCGCAGCCGTTATCGGCTTGCGACACCCGCCCCGGCGTGGAACTCTGCGCCACTTTGGCGCAGGCAATAGGATCTCGCAATGCACGATGCGACAAGGCCGCCGTCGCGGCCCGGTTTCGGTCCCTTTCTCGCGCTCTTCGTGGTCTTGACGATCCTCTCCGCCGTGCCGCTTCTCCTGACCGCAATCCCGCCGCTGCTCGACTATCCCAACCACCTGGCGCGGATGCATCTCCTGCCGCGCCTGCCGTCGCCGGACTTGGCGCGGTTTTACGCCGTGGCCTGGGCGCCGCTGCCCAATCTCGCGATGGACGCGGTCGTGCCGTTTCTGGCCATGCTCGTCCCGCTTCTCTGGGCAGGCAAGCTCTTCATTCTCATCACCTTCATGCTCCTCGCCGGCGGCACGGCCGCGCTTCATCGCACCCTTTTTGGCGCGTGGTCGCCATGGCCCGCGCTCGCCTTTCTCTTGCTCTATACGCGGCTGCTGCTGTGGGGCTTCTTGGGCTATCTCTTCGGCTGCGGTCTCGCGCTCTTCGCCTTCACCGCGTGGATCGCGTCATCGCGCTGCCATTGGTCGGTGCGCCTCCTGCTCGGATGCGTGTTCGCGCTGGCGATCTATCTCGCGCATCTGTTGGCCTTCGCGATCTATGCGGTGATGATCGCGGCCTATGAATTCGGCGCGATATGGCGGCTGCGCTTGAGCTTCCCCGACGCGCTGCGCCGGCTCGTCATCGGCGGCGTTCCCTTCCTTCCGGCGCTCGCCCTGATGTCGCTCAACTCCGCGGTCGGGCGCATCATCTACGGCAATCCGCTGCGCAAGCTCGATCTCTTGTTCAGCGTGTTCGACAATTACAGCCGGCCCTTCGATGTCGCCTGCTTCGCGCTGGCGGCGATCGCGCTGGCCCTCGCTTTCCAGCGCCGCTGGGTCAAGCTCGCGCCGGAGATGGCCGGACCGCTGATCGGGCTTGTCGTTCTCTACCTCGCGCTGCCGACCGAGCTCTTCACCGCCGCCGGCGCCGACCGCCGCATCCCGATGATGATCTTTCTGGTGCTCATCGGCGCGAGCCGGTGGGTCGCGCCGTCGCGCGCGGCGGAGCGGGTCTTCTTGGGCGCGGCCGCTCTTCTCTTCGCCGTGCGCCTTGGCGTCATCGCCGCGAGCTGGCTCAGCAGCGGCAGAGTTTACGCCGAGATTCTTCCGGGGATCGATTCGATACCGGTCGGCAGCTGCGTCGCGGCGGCCTTCGACCGCGAGGGGGTCAACGTCCAGAAGACGCCGCTCGCGCATTTTCCGACCATCGCGGTGGCGCGGCGCGACGCCTTCGTCCCGACGCTGTTCGCCTATCCGACACAGCAGCCGATCCGGCTGCAGCCATCGGCACGAGCGCTCGCGGACGCCCTCTCGGCCGATGATTTGTGGAATGCCTTCGTTGCCGGGTCGCCGCCGCTCCCGGCGCGGACGAAGGCGGCGCTCGGCCAATGCGATTATATCGCCTTTGCCGGATCCAAGGCTTTCGCGCTCGCCGATCGCGCCGGGCTCGATCCGGCGTTCATCACGCCGCGGTTCCAGCTCTATCGCATCGTCCATCCATTCCCACCCGGATCGTGAGGCTCGCTGCGCATCGCCGGCACGCGGATGCGGGTGGCCGCGCTTGGCTCGAGTGGTTGACTTGGGCGTTCGGGCGTTCTATCGCGCCGGGGACATGGAAGAGCTCTAGGATCATCCCATGAAGATCAGCTTCGGCGCGCCGGGCATGCCGCGCTCGGGTACCATCGTTTGTGCCGTGATGGAAGACCGCAAGCTCTCGCCGACGGCCGAGAAGCTCGACAAGGCGAGCGGCGGCGCGATCAAGCGCGCGATTGCGGCGAGCCGCTTCACCGGGCGGAGCGATGATACGCTGATGGTCTTGGCGCCGGCGAAGCTCGACGTCGCGCGGGTCTTGCTCGTCGGGATCGGCAAAGCGGCATCGGCCGAGCGCAGCGCACGGCAAAATCGCGGCGGCGTCATTCTGGCGCAGCTCAATGCCGTTGGCGAGCAGAACGCAGCGGTCGTGATCGATGTCGCGAAGGGTCAGGATGCGGCACGCGTCGCCGCCGATCTCGCTTATGGCGCGCGCCTGCGCTCCTATCGCTTCGACAAATATCGCACCAAGGAAAAGCCCGAGCAGAAGCCGTCGCTGAAGGAGCTGAGCTTCCAGCTTCCCAACCCCAAGGCGGCGCAGCAGGAATTCGAGCCGCTCGATAAGGTCGCCGAGGCCGTGTTCTTCACGCGCGATCTCGTCTCCGAGCCGGCCAACGTCATCTATCCCGAGACGCTCGCCGAGGAAGCGAGAAAGCTTGCAAGCCTCGGCGTCGAGGTCGAGATCCTCGATGAAAAGCAGATGAAGCGCCTTGGCATGAACGCGCTCTTGGGCGTGGCGCAAGGCAGCGCGCGGCCGCCGCGTCTCATCGTCATGCAATGGAAGGGCAATCCCGGCGCGCGCAACAAGGCGCCGATCGCTTTCTTGGGCAAGGGCGTGACCTTCGACACCGGCGGCATCTCGATCAAGCCCGCGGGCGGCATGGAGGACATGAAGTGGGATATGGGCGGTGCCGGCGTCGTCATCGGCTTGATGAAGGCGCTCGCCGGCCGCAAGGCTTCGGTCAATGCGGTCGGGATTTGCGGCTGCGTCGAGAACTTGCCGTCGGGGACGGCTCAGCGGCCGGGCGACATCGTCAAATCAATGTCGGGGCAGACCGTCGAGGTGCTCAACACCGACGCCGAGGGCCGGCTCGTGCTCTGCGATGCGCTGTGGTATTGCCAGGACCGCTTCAAGCCGCAGCTCATGATCGATCTCGCGACGCTCACCGGCGCCATCATCATCGCGCTCGGCAGCGAGCATGCGGGGCTCTTCTCGAACAACGACCAGATCGCGGAGCGCCTCATCGCCGCTGGCCAGGCGGTCGGCGAGAAATTGTGGCGCATGCCGCTCGCCGAGGCCTACGACAAGTTGATGGACAGCGACGCCGCCGACGTCAAAAACATCAGCGGCGGGCGCGACGCCGGCAGCATCACCGCGGCGCAATTCCTGCAGCGCTTCGTCAATGGTGTGCCGTGGGCGCATCTCGACATCGCCGGCACGACCTGGTCTAAGAAGGATGCGCCCACCGTGCCGAAAGGTGCGACGGCTTTCGGCGTGCGCCTGCTCAATCACTTCGTCGCCGAGCATTACGAGAGCTCCCGCGACTGACCGAGATCGGCTTTTATCACTTGAAGGCGACGCCGCTCGAGCGCGCCCTGCCGCGGCTCCTGGAGCGCGCGCTCAAGGATGGCTATCGCATTCTCGTCATGGCCGGCTCGACCGAGCGCGTCGAGCATTTGAACCAGCTGCTCTGGACCTACGACGATGCGAGCTTCCTGCCGCATGGCAGCGCGCGCGACGGCAACGCCGCGCGCCAGCCGGTCTTTCTCACGGCGGAGGAGGGCAACCCCAACCGGGCCGGAATGCTGGTGCTGATCGACGGCGTGGAAGCCAAGGAGCTCGCCGGCTTCCAACGCGTCTGCGACATGTTCGACGGCAATGACGCGGCGTCGGTCGAAGCCGCCCGCCGGCGCTGGCGCGTTGCCAAGGCGGAAGGGCACGCGCTGACTTATTGGGAGCAAACTCAGACCGGCTGGGTGAAGCGCGGCGCCGACGAGGGCGGTTGAAGCGCGGCCGCGCCCCGGCTATACCCCCGCCGCAAAGGAGCAGGCTTCTTCATGGCTGTGGAACGGACTCTCTCGATCATCAAGCCCGACGCGACGCGGCGGAATCTCACCGGGCAAATCAATGCGCGCTTCGAGGGCAACGGACTGCGTATCGTCGCGCAGAAAAGGCTGCAGCTCAGCCGCGCCCAGGCGGTAGCCTTCTATGCCGTGCACAAGGCACGGCCGTTCTTCAACGATCTCGTCGCCTTCATGATTTCCGGCCCGGTCGTGGTTCAGGTGCTCGAGGGCGAAAATGCGGTGGCGCTCAATCGCGAGATCATGGGCGCGACCGACCCCAAAAAGGCGGCGACGGGAACCATCCGGTGCGATTTCGCCGAATCGATCGAGGCCAATTCGGTGCACGGTTCCGATTCGCTCGAGAACGCGAACGCCGAGATCGCGTTCTTCTTCTCGGGAACCGAGATCTGTCCCTGACGGCGCCTGGCGCGCGTCAAAGCAGGAACAGCGCCATTCCCACCAAGATGACGACGATCGTTGCGACGCCCCAGCGCATGAGGCGTGTAAAGCCGAGCCACGTGGCGCGGTGATTCATCAATTCCTGGTCGACGGCCATTCTTCAGACTCTCTCGAAACCCGCTGCGGCGGCATTGGTATCGCGAAACCCGGCGTCCTGGCAAGTCCTTGCGGCTCTATTCCCATGGGTTGAGGAGGCTCGGCGGCGGGACGCTGGCGGGCGCCCCCGCCGAGGCGATCTCGACGCGGCCGCCATGCACCCGCACGCGGCCCTCGCCGATCAATTTGAGCGCCAGGGGATAAGCCTTGTGCTCGACGGCGAGAACCCGCACCGCAAGGCTGTCGGCATCGTCGCCTTCGAGCACCGGCACGGCAGCCTGAACGATGATCGGCCCGCTATCCATTTCCGCGCGCACGAAATGCACGGTGCAGCCGGCGAAGCGCACCCCCGCGGCCAACGCCCGCGCATGGGTGTCGAGCCCGGGAAAAGCGGGCAGGAGCGAGGGATGGATATTGACGAGGCGGTCGCGCCAGCGCGCAACGAAGCCCGGCGTCAAAAGTCGCATGAAGCCGGCGAGGCAGACGAGCTCGGCATCCGCTTGCTCGAGCGCCGCTGTCAGCGCGGCATCGAAGGCCTCGCGGCTCGGATAATCCCGATGCGGGATGACCGCGGACGGGATGCCCGCTTGCGCGGCGTGTGCCAGACCCTTGGCATCGGCGCGATTTGAAATCACCAGCTTGATTTCGGCGGGAAATCCCGGCGCGGCGCAAGCCTCGACCAAGGATTGGAGATTGGAGCCGCGGCCCGAGATCAGGACCGCCACCTTCAGCCGGGCCACGCGCTCTCCGCGTTGAGAAGGATGGTGCCGCCTTCACCCTGCGGCCGGCGGATGATCCGGCCGATGCGCAGGACGCGCTCGCCCGCGCCCGCAAGCGCGGACGACACCGCGGCCTCGTCCTTGGGCGCCGCCACCGCGATCATGCCGATGCCGCAATTGAAGGTGCGGGCCATTTCCGGCGCCGCCACGGGTGCGGTTTCGGCGAGCCAGCGGAACACCGGCGGCAGCGGCCAGAGCCGGGCATCGAGCTCGGCCGCGAGCTCATCGGGCAGCACGCGCGGAATATTCTCGATGAGACCGCCGCCGGTGATATGCGCGAAGGCTTTGACGCCGCCGGCCTTCACCGCCGCGCGGCAGGCGCGGACATAGAGCCGCGTCGGCGCGAGCAGCGCCTCGGCAAGGCTCGTCTCGGGCGCGAAGGGCGCGGGCTGCGCATACTCGAGCCCGGCCTTCTCGACGATGCGTCGCACCAGCGAGAAACCGTTGGAGTGCAGCCCGCTCGAGGCAAGGCCCAGCACGACATCACCCTCGGCGATGTCGCGCCCGTCGAGCGCTTGGCCGCGCTCGACCGCGCCCACGGCGAAGCCCGCAAGGTCGTAATCGCCGGCGGCATAAAGGCCAGGCATCTCGGCGGTCTCGCCGCCGATCAGTGCGCAACCAACTTCCTTGCAGGCCGCGGCGATGCCGGCGACGATCACGCGCGCCTT
>CAYMNX010000389.1:0-3227 GCA_964391905.1 uncultured Rhizobiaceae bacterium | reverse complement strand
CTTCCACGGAGGCGCGTGGTCTAACGGCTGCGGTCGCTCATCCCGCTTTGCTGCACTTGGGAGGTTCTTGCCGAAGATCAAGCCCGGAAAAGCGACAGCCGGAAGCTTGGGGGACGATGGCGCCGGGGTTGCGGGCCCGGCTGACCGGCGCGGGGAGGAGGCCCCTTCTCCCCGCGGCGGCTGGCGCAGCGCCCGCGCTCAGGCGCCGCGCTTCACCCTGCGCCCCATCATGCCGAGCAGAAGCAGGCCGGCGCCGAAGCTCAGCATCGTGCCGGGCTCCGGCACGGAATGGGACGGCGTCGTGCCGGTCTCGAACAGCGCGCCGCTATTCGCCGTCGCGCTCGCATGGGGAAAGATGAATCCGTCATCGAGGAAGGCGACGATATAAGAGGCCTCCGGCAAAACATCGGCGAGATTGAGGAGCGGCCCCGCCCCGCCATGGGATTTGCCGCGCAGCGTCGTCAAGCCGAGATCGGCTTGATAGACGAAGAAGCCGGTGGCGTCGGGAACGAGCGCCTGCGTCGCCGGCAGGAACGCGCCGATCGGATTGTTGGGCGATGACCCGAAGAGGCCGAGATAGCTGCCGAGATTGCCGCTCGTCCAGGCGACGGTGCTGAAGAGGCTCGCCGTCGAGGCGATCGGCGACATGTCGAACAGCCCGCCCTGCGTGCCGGTGATGCCGAAGCTCAAGGAGGACGGCAGCGAAATCGTGTCGGGGACGAGGATGTCAATGCGATAGTCGCCGATCGCGAATCCCGACGAGGCGGTGAAGCCGAAGCTCGGCATGCCCGCGCCGGTCGGCGTGTTGGTGCCGTTGTCGTAACAGGCGGGCGTCGCGCCGGCGCAGAAGCCGTGGAGCGCATTGGCCTGCGCCGGCGCATCGGGCGCAAGAAACGCGACGCCACTCATCACGGCGACGGCGAGAAGGCGGGCAATGACAGGCATGAACAAATCCTTCGCGACTTCGGGCCGCGAGGACAGCACAGTATTTTGGTTAATTAGAAGCGCATTCGCCTCTAATTTTCGACAAATCACCGGCAAGCAGCGCGCAATCGGTCGCGCTCTCCCCTCTCCGCGCCTCGGCTTCGCGCGCTTTCTCAAGGCTTCTGCGCCGCGCTCGTTTCTCCTGCCGCTGTCGGGTCATCGCTCTTAGCGGCGTCCTGAGGCTCGGGTTCGACACCCCCCAACAACTTGAAGAGCCGGGCGCGCAGCTCCTCGCGCCAATCCTTGTTATCGTCGGGATGGGGCGGCGGCATCTTATAAAGCTGCAGATGCCGCGCGAGGCTTTCGAGCGCGCGCAGCTTGTCGAGCCGCACGCGTATCTGCGTCGCATTCTTGCCCTCGGTGATGACGATCTCGCCGAGCGCGCCGCGCTCATCCGCCGAGAGCGTATCGAGCGGCCGAAGGCGCGGGCCGCCCGGCCCCGGCTCGAGCAGCAGGCCGGGATCGACGAAGCCGATGCGCGCGAACTCCTTCAAGACCCGCTTTGCGTCGATCTTCAACTGCGCCGCGCGCGCCTCGTTCGCCGCGGCGATCGCCGCCGCGACTTGCGGCAAGCGCAGGAGACGGCTCGAGATGCCGCGCGCCGAGCGCCGCGAATAGCCGGCGCGGCGCGCCGCCTCCGCGGCATTGCCGAGGATGAGATAATGCGCGACGAAATCCTGCTGCCGCTGCGTCAGAAACGGCATGACGCGGCGATGGGTTTGCGGCTGCGGCTGAAAGGCAAGCGCCACTCCCGCGGCGACGAGCGCCGCCGCGCGGCCGTTCTTGAGGCGCGCATATTCCTCGACGAAACGCTGTTGCTTCGGCGTCATGGCAAGATCTCGACTGTTGGGGAGAAAGGACGAAGAAATGGGGGAAAAGCCGCGCGCTCCGCCCCTCGCCCGCTGGCGGAAGCGGGAGAGCCCATTGCCCGGCTATGGGGAGGGGTTGCGCGCAAACAAAAACGCCCGGCGCAAAGCCGAGCGTTCATTATTTAAGAATTATACCATTTCGATCCGGATCAAGCAAGGCGGAACGTCTCGGCTCGAATTCTCGAACTAAGACACTGCCCGCAAGACACGGGGCGCGCGCCGCGCTTCCCTCGCCGCTGGCGGGCGGGAACCCCGCAGCGCCCCGCGGCGTCGAGCCTATGTGCAAACGGCGGTTTTCGCCCCAATATCCTCACCCGTGCTAATCCTGGCCGCAATTCGAGGAGGTCGTCATGAGCGCGACGCAACCGACGAGTGGTGATTTCAATGCGACCGTCACGAAAGCGCTGCACGAGCATTGGCGCTGGCTCTTGATCGAGGGCATCGTCCTCGTCGTGCTCGGCCTCGCCGCGATCATCATTCCGCCGCTCGCGGGTCTCGCGGTCACGATCTGGCTCGGCGCGATCTTCCTGGTCGGCGGCATCGTCGAGCTGGTCGCAACGCTGCGCGAGCATGGCGTGCCGGGCTATGGCTGGGCGCTGCTCTCGGGGATTCTCGCGATCATCGCGGGACTCCTGCTGCTCTGGAATCCGATGCAGGGCCTCCTCACCCTCACCTATGTGCTGATCGCCTTCTTCATCATCGACGGCATCGCCACGATCATGTATGCGATCGCGCATCGCCGCGAGCTCACCGGCCGCTGGGAGTGGCTCCTCCTCAACGGCATCATCGATCTCGTGCTCGCCGTCATCATCCTGTCCGGCATGCCGGGCTCGGCCGCCTGGGCGCTGGGGCTTCTTCTCGGCATCGATCTCGTCTTCGCCGGCAGCTCGCTGATCGCGGTGGCGCTCACGGCGCGGAACGCAAGCGCGTGAGCGGATGGGCCGAAAACGACGGGGAGCGGCGGCGCCGTCATCGCGGCGCTCAAAGCGCCTTGTTGACGACATAGCCCCAGCCGGGCAGCGGATAGCCGTCCGGCCCGCGCAGCTGATCCTGCCAATCATAGCTGCCGCTGTTGACGAGCGGCGCCCGGGCGAGCGGCGGATCGCTGCACGCGGCGACGAGAAGCGCGAGAGCGCTCACGAGAAGCGCGGCAAGCGTGATATCGGGTGCCGCCCTGCGGAGATCGGCTTTCGAGGCGCGCTGCGGGAACATGTGCCGAGCCCATTGTTTTCAGCCTGGGGCTTCAGCATGGGCGTCGGCCGCTTGACGGTCAATTCCGGCGCTTCTCGCGTTGCTTCACGAAAGCGAGCGTATCGATGGCGACGAAGGACCGCTCCCGACCATGCTTATGCTTCGCTCCATCCCAAATTCGCG
>CAYMNX010000388.1:0-1895 GCA_964391905.1 uncultured Rhizobiaceae bacterium | reverse complement strand
TCCGAAGCGCCCGTTCACGAGGTGATCGAGGAAGGCGGCAAGGCCGACATGGCGGCCCTGCCGGTCCATCTGCAACACGCTCTCGATGGCGCGCCCTATATCTCGGCGGGCATCGATTTCGCCCGCGATCCGGCAACGGGCTCGACCAATATCGGCTGCCGCCGGCTGATGCTGCGCGGTCCCAAAAGCGCCGGCGTCGACCTGAACGCACCGAGCGATCTGCGCGCGCTCTATCAGACCATGGTCGCGAAAGGCGAGCAGCTTCCGATCGCCTTCGTCGTCGGCAGCCACCCGGCCGATTTCCTCGCCGCGCAGGCGGTAACGCCGCCGCTCGATGAGCTTCACGTCATGGGCGGGATTCGCGGCGCGCCGGTGCCGATCGTCAAATGCAAGACCGTCGATGTGTTCGTTCCGGCCGATGCGGAGATGGTGCTCGAAGGCTATCTCGATCCGCGCGGGCTGATCGAGCCGGAAGGGCCTTACGGCGAATATATCGGCTATTACGGCATGCTGAAGAAGAATCCGGTCTTCCACTTGACCGCGATCGCGCGGCGCAGCGACGCGCTGTTCCAGACCGTGACGATCGGCGGCAAGCTCATCGGCCGCACCGACACGGCGCAGCTCGGTGCCGCGCGCACCGAGGCCGCGGTGTGGAGCGCGCTGCAGCAGGCGATCCGCAATCCCGTCGCCGTGTGCTGCACCGGCTCGTCGGGCGGCATGTACAATGTGCGCGTCGCGATGAGGCAGCGCTACCCCGGCGAAGCGCGCAACGCGATTGCGGCGGTATTCTGCTCGACGGGCGATGTGAAGCATGTGATCGTCGTCGATGACGATGTCGACGTGTTCTCCGACGAGCAGATCGATTGGGCGCTCGCGACACGCTTTCAGGCCGATCGCGATCTCGTCGTCGCCTCGGGCTTTCGCTGCGTGCCGCTCGATCCCTCGCTCGACGGCAAGCGCACCGGCGCCAAGGCCGGGTTCGATTGCACCAAGCCCTTCGGCAAGGCGGACGCGTTCGAGTTCTCCGTCCCGGAGCCGCCGCGCCTGCCCGAGCGCCCGCGCCGCACGGTCGAGGCCGTGCTGGCCGAGGGTCCCGCAACCTATCTCGACCTGATGGCGGCGCTCGGCACCCGCGACGGACGCGAGATCCTGCCGATCCTCGACGGGCTCTATCGCGACGGCCGGCTTGGCCGCCTCGAGGATGGGCGCTATCGGCTTATTTCGCCGCCGCCGGGGTGAGCTCGGCTATACTTTGCGCGGCGGCGCGACGCGCCGCCCGGTTATGGTCAATTCATAACGCCAGACGAAAGGGAGAGCACGATGCGAAACAAACCGACACTCACCGCTGACGACGCGCAGAAAATGATGGCGGCCTGCAAGGCCGAGGCGGCGAAGAACAACTGGAAGGTCGCGATCGCGATCACCGACGACGCCGGCTGTCTCTGGCTCCTGGAGCGGTTCGAGGGCGCAGGCCGCGTCACCGCGGAAGTGGCGCTCGGCAAGGCGCGCACCGCGGCGATGATGGGTCGACCCAGCAAGATGGCAGAAGAGCGCGCCAAGGAGCGACCGGGCTTCCTCAACTTTCCCAATATTCTGCCGATCCAGGGCGGCTTGCCGATCCTCGCGCAAGGCGAGGTCGTCGGCGCCATCGGCGTCTCCGGCGTGCTGTCGGCGCAGGATGCGCAGACGGCGAGGGCCGGAGTAGATGCTTTGAAATGACATAAGCAGCGCCGGGGCGCAGCAAGTGGAATCCAGGGGGCATGGATCACCGTCCGCACATTGTGGTGGTCGAAGACGAGGCGACCCAGCGTCAACTGCTTTGCGACTACCTCGACAAGCAGAATTTCCGCGTTAGCTCCGCCGACGGCGGCGCGGCATTGAGCCGCCTGATCGAG
>CAYMNX010000387.1:0-1882 GCA_964391905.1 uncultured Rhizobiaceae bacterium | reverse complement strand
TGGCGGGGGCACTGAGACCGAAGCACATGTCCGAGAACCATCTAGAAGAAAAACGTATCCCGCTGCGCGTCAGCACGGCGAGGGATGGCTTAAAGCCCGGGGTCGATCGATGCAATCTCGCCACGCTAAGAGAGCTTGAAGACCGGGCATATATCGAGCGGCTTCGGCGGTCGAAATAGTCTGGCCCGCGCTCCTCGCTGCCGAGACAGTCTCATCGTTTTTCTTCTGCGTAAGATATCTCCCTGCGCAAACGCGCGAAGCAAAACGCAATTGGCGCGAAGGCTCGAGAGTGACGACGCGAAACATTAGCGGACGCAACCGCCACGGCTTATAGTGCGCCCAATAACCAGAAATGTGGCGCAACGAGCGGGCAGATTGAGCCCGCGACAACCCCGTGGGATGCACCACCATGAATCCTGACCAGAACGGCGCGATCTTCGTCGGCAAGGGCACCAAGCCCGAATACCTCGCGCTCCCGCTCGCCAACCGGCACGGTCTCGTCGCGGGCGCCACCGGAACCGGCAAGACCGTCACCTTGCAGGTGCTGGCCGAAGGCCTCTCGCGCGCCGGCGTCGCGGTGTTCGCGGCCGATGTGAAGGGCGACCTCTCGGGCATTGCTGCGCGCGGCGAAGCGAAGGATGCGTTCGTCAAGCGCGCCAAAGAGATGGGCTTCGATTACGAGATCGACGAATTCCCGGTGATTTTCTGGGACCTCTTCGGCGAAGAGGGTCATCCGGTGCGCGCGACGGTCTCCGAGATGGGGCCGCTCTTGCTCTCGCGGCTCCTCGATCTCAACGACGTGCAGGAGGGCGTCCTCAACATCGCCTTCCGTGTCGCCGACGAGCAAGGGCTGCTGCTGCTCGATCTCAAGGATTTACGCGCGATCCTTGGCTTCGTCGCCGATCACGCCGCCGAGCTCACGACGCAATACGGCAATGTCTCGAAGCCGACCATCGGCGCGATCCAGCGCCAGCTGCTGGTCCTGGAGAATCAGGGCGGTGCGAAATTCTTCAGCGAGCCGGCGCTCGCCTTGAAGGATTTTATGCGCGTCGATCGCGACGGGCGCGGCACGATCAACATCCTCGCCGCCGACAAGCTGATGGAAAACCCGCGGCTCTACGCAACCTTCCTCCTCTGGCTCTTGTCAGAGCTCTTCGAGGAGCTCCCGGAGGTCGGCGATCTCGACAAGCCGAAGCTCTGCTTCTTCTTCGACGAGGCTCATCTCCTCTTCAACGACGCGCCGAAGGCGCTGCTTGACAAGATCGAGCAGGTGGTCCGCCTCATCCGCTCGAAGGGCGTGGGCGTCTATTTCGTCACGCAGAATCCGCTCGACGCGCCCGACAAGGTGTTGGCGCAGCTCGGCAACCGCGTGCAGCACGCGCTGCGCGCCTTCACGCCGCGCGACCAGAAGGCGGTGACCGCGGCGGCGCAGACCTTCCGCGCCAACCCGGCGCTCGACACCGCCAAGGTCATCATGGAGCTCGGCAAGGGCGAGGCGCTCGTCTCGTTCCTCGAGGGCAACGGCACGCCCTCGATGGTCGAGCGCGCGATGATCCGGCCGCCTTCGGCGCGCCTCGGGCCGATCACGCCGGAGGAGCGCAAGGCGATCATCGCCCAATCGCCCGTCAAAGGAAAATATGACCAGGCGATCGATTCCGAATCCGCCTATGAGGTCTTGCAGAAGCGCGTCGCGACGACCGCCGCGCCGGCTTCAGCCGCGCCTAATCAACCCGGCCAGCCGGCGCCGGCAGGCGGCGTGCTCGGACAGATTGGCGCGATCGTCGGATCGGTTTTCGGCACGAACAGCCCGCGCAACCAGCGCCTCTCCTCGGGGCAGCTCATCGCGCGCGGCGTCGCGCGCACCGTCACCAACCTAGTCGCG
>CAYMNX010000386.1:0-1538 GCA_964391905.1 uncultured Rhizobiaceae bacterium | reverse complement strand
ATCACCACCTTGACGGCCTGGGCGCCGCATGAGAGCCAGCCGCAGCCGCTGAAACGCGGCAGCGCCACGGCGCGGCTCGCCGATGCGCTCCAAACCCGTGAGCACTCGGCGGGAGACAAAACGCCGTCGCGATAATTTCATCCTGGCCTACCTCTCTTGCGTGCGATCTGTTGTCAGCAACAGATCTGTTGTATCCTACGATGGATGACAAGCCGAGAATTCAGGCGCTGGCTTGCCAAGCAGGGATGCACCTTCGAGCCCGGCAAAAGCGGCCATCTTATTGTGCGGCGGCAGGACTTGGTCGGTCTTGCCCATGCACGGCAATAATCAAGAGCTTGGCAAGGGCCTTGTCGAAAAGATCAAAAAACAGCTTGGCCTTAAATGAATAGGGCCGCGCGTCAAATGCTTGGACGATAAGGAGATCACCATGACGGACCGTTATCCGGTCATTGTCGAACGCGACGACGACACCTTTGTTGCCAGCTTTCCCGATGTCCCCGAAGCGCACACGGTCGGCGCCACGAGAGAAAAGGCGCTCGCCCGCGCGGCAGACGCGCTTGAGACCGCCTTCGTGGCAATCATGGCTGACCGCAAGGACATTCCGCGAGCATCACCCGCGCGAGGAAGACTGACGATTGCCTTGCCGCCCCTTTCAGCCGCGAAAATCGGTCTTTATCGCGCCATGCGTCGATCAGGCGTCACGAAAGCAGAACTCGCGCGGCGCCTCGACTGGCATGCACCCCAGATCGATCGCCTCCTCGATCTGCGCCACGCGTCGCGCCTTGATCAGATCGATCAGGCACTTCGGGTCTTGGGCAAACGGCTCGCAATCAACATTCAAAGCGCCGCATGAAAACGGCAGCCGCGCAAGAGCTTCGCTAAAGCCGCTCCGAAAGCAGCGTCACGAGCGGCTCGTCCGCCGCCGGCATCGGGTAGTCGCGCATCTGTCGCGGCGCGGCCCAGGCGAGGGTTTGGCCTTCGCGCGGCGCCGGCACGCCATCCCAGGCGCGGCAGAGATAGAGCAGCAGCAGGATGTGAAAGCTGTCGTAGCGATGCGAGGCAAAGCCGAAGGGCGAAAGATCGGTTTCCGCAACACGCACACCCAGCTCTTCGACGAGCTCGCGGCAGAGCGCCGCTTCGGGGCTCTCGCCCGCGGCGATCTTGCCGCCGGGAAATTCCCAGAGACCGGCCATCGGCTTGCCGGGCGGCCGTTGCTGCAACAGGACTTTTCCGGCGCCGTCAACGAGCGCGACGGAGACGATCGGAACGACCGGGAGCTTCTCAGCTGCGATAGCTGCCATTGATGTCGATATAGCGATGCGTCAGATCGCAGGTCCAGATCTCGGCGCGGCCCTTGCCGACGCCGAGATCGACCTCGATGAGGATCTCGCGGCCGGCCATGTGCTGCGCGACCGGCGCCTCGTCATAGCCTGGAACCGGGCCGCCTTTTTCCGCGATGGTGACGCCGCCGACCGCGATCGCGAGCCGGTCGCGGTCGGCCTTCTCGCCGGCCTTGCCGACGGCCATGACGATGCGCC
>CAYMNX010000385.1:0-2273 GCA_964391905.1 uncultured Rhizobiaceae bacterium | reverse complement strand
TCGCGCGCTCGGTGCGGCGCCGATCGAGGCCGCAATCATCGATCACGATCGCGACTTTGAGCCGCTCCGTCGTTCGGGGCGCGGGCGTGGCAAAGCGCCGCCACGCCGGCTCGGGCGGGACCGGGCGCAAGGCGGGCGCCGGCGCGGCCGGGGGCGCCGGTTCTTGCGGCGCCACGATCTGCGGCGGCGGCAGGATGGCGACGGCTTCGGGCGGGGACGGTGCTTGGCTCGGCTCGGGCGAGAACCAGCCCTTGAGCAGCCCGACGCTCAGGACGAGCGCGATCGCCACCGCGAGCGACAGGATGAGCCAATCGCGCCGGCGGATGCGCCGCGACGTCTTCCGCGCGCTCGTTGCGCCCTGCCGGCGAAACCGCTTGATCATGGGAGAAGGCGGCCGATCCGCGTCATCGCGGCCCCGTCAAAATGGCGTGAAAAAGGTGCGAAAAATGGCGCGGCGACATGATTTTTTCCGGTCGATCAACCTGATATAACCCTATCCTTAAAGTTGGATTACCTCATGTTCCTGCTGATCGACAACTACGACTCGTTCACCTACAACCTTTGGCACTTCCTCGGCGAGCTCGGCGCCGAGGTCGTGGTGAAGCGCAATGACGCGCTGAGCGTCGATGACGCCCTGGCGCTGAAGCCGCAAGGCATCGTCATCTCGCCCGGCCCCAGCGATCCCGATCATGCCGGCATCTGCCTCGAGCTCATCCGCCGCGCCGGCAATCTGCCGGTGCTGGGCGTGTGCCTCGGTCACCAGGCGTTGGGGCAAGCGCTCGGCGGCAAGATCGTGCGCGCGCCCGTGCCGATGCATGGCAAGCTCTCCGCCATCCATCACGACGGCACCGGCGTCTTCGCCGGCCTCCCGAACCCTTTGCAAGCCACGCGCTACCACTCGCTGATCGTCGAGCGAGCGAGTCTGCCGCCGAGCCTGCGCGTCACCGCGGAAACCGAAGACGGGCTGATCATGGGCCTCGTCCATCGCGAACGGCCGCTTCACGGCGTACAGTTTCACCCCGAGAGCATCGCCTCGGTCGGCGGTCATTCGCTCTTGAAGAACTTTCTCGATCTGGCAGCGCGAGCACATAGTCCGGCATGAGCGATCCCGATTTCAAATCCTTCCTCGCACGGCTTGCGCTCGGCGAGCGCTTGAGCGAGGAGGAAAGCGCCGCGGCCTTCGATGCGATGATGTCGGGCAATGCGACCCCGTCGCAGATGGGCGCGTTCCTCATGGCACTGCGCCTCCGCGGCGAGACCGTCGAGGAGATCACCGGCGCGGCGCGGACGATGCGGGCGAAGGCGCTGCCGGTCGCGGCGCCCGCGGGCGCGATCGATACCGTCGGCACCGGCGGCGATAATGCCGGCACGTTCAACATCTCGACTTCGGCGGCGATCATCGTCGCCGGCTGCGGCGTGCCCGTCGCCAAGCACGGCAACCGCAATTTCTCCTCGAAATCGGGCTCGGCCGACATTCTCTCGGCCGTGGGCGTCAATCTCGAAGCGAGCGTCGAGCTGGTGCAGCAAGCGATACGCGAGGCCGGCATCGGCTTTTTGATGGCGCCCAAATATCACAGCGCGACGCGTCACGTCGCGCCGACGCGCGTCGAGCTCGGCATGCGCACGATCTTCAATCTGCTCGGTCCCATCTCCAACCCTGCCGGCGCCAAGCGCCAGCTCGTCGGCGTCTTTGCCCCGGCCTGGGTCCGGCCGATCGCGGAAGTGCTGGGAAAGCTCGGCAGCGAGCGTGCCTGGGTCGTCCATGGCGATGGCCTCGACGAGCTCACCACCACCGGCACGAGCTTCGTCGCCGAGCTCAAGGACGGCAAGGTCGAGACTTTCGAGGTGACGCCCGAGGCGGCGGGCTTGAAGCGGGCAAAGCTCGCCGATCTGAAGGGCGGCGAGCCGGCGGAGAATGCGGCGAAGCTCCGCGCCATCCTCGCCGGCGAGAAAGGTCCCTTGCGCGACATCGTGCTCCTCAACGCCGCGGCTGCGCTGATCGTCGCCGGCAAGGCAAAGGACTTGCCGAGCGGCATCGAGCTCGCCACATCATCGATTGCCTCGGGCGCGGCAAAGCGCGCGCTCGAGAAGCTCGTCGCCATTACCAACCAGGTCCAGCCGAATGAGTGATGTTCTGACGCGCATTTGCGACGGCAAACGCGCGGAGGTCGCGCGGGCGAAAGCCGCGCGAGCTGTGTCCGAGGTCGAACGCGCGGCCAACGCGGCCGCGAAGCCGCGCGGCTTTCTTGCCGCGCTCGAGCGCGCCGTTGCCG
>CAYMNX010000384.1:0-5290 GCA_964391905.1 uncultured Rhizobiaceae bacterium | reverse complement strand
CTTGTCGGCTGCCGCGAGCGAGACGCGCTGCGCGAGCCAGCGCGGCGATTCCGGCATCATGCGTCGCAGCGGAATGGCGAGGAGCGCCGGGATCGTGCCGAGGATGAACATCCAGCGCCAGCCCAGATTAGGCACGACGATCGTGCCGATGAGCGCCGTCATCGCCACGGCAAAGGCGAAGAAGGTCTGGAGCCCGAAGACGACGCGGCCGCGTGTCTTCGCGTTGGTGAATTCGTTGATATAGGTGGCGCCGACCGGCACCTCGCCGCCAAGCCCGAGGCCCTGAATGAAGCGCAAGGCGAGCAGCACCGGAAAGCTCCACGCCGCTGCGCAGAGCGCGGCGAGCACGGCGATGAGCGCGATCGTCCATTGCATGGCGCGAACGCGGCCGATGCGCTCCGCCCACCAGCTGAAGCCCCAGGCGCCGAGCACCTGGCCGACATAGCCGGTCGAGATCAAGAGCCCCGTATCCGCCGGCGAAAATTTCCAGAGCGCGACCAGAACCGGCATTACATAGGACAAGGTCAGGCTGTCGAAAGCGTCGAAGAAGCTGCACGCGCCGGCGATGGAGAGGATGCGGAAATGGAAGCGCGAGAAAGGCAGCCGCTCCATACGCGCGCTGATGACTTCCGCGCTCAGCGGCTTCGTGCCGACGCCGCCCGGCGCCGTGATTTCCGTTACCATCGTCCCTCCCCCAAGCATCGCTGCTGCTTTTTACGTTTAGAATCGGACCTCTGATATGTCGTCATCGCGAGGAGCGGAGCGACGGCGCGACCCAGAGCACATGTTCTACTGGATTGCTTTGCGGAGCCTGTCCTCGGGCCGGCCTTCGGCCGGACCCGGGGGCTCGCAATGACGGTATTTTTTCATCCAACGAGCCTGCTCCTACTCTTTGCGTTCATAGGCGCCCAGCCCCGGGCGATAGGTCTTCTCGTCGAGGAATTGCTTCATGCCTTGCTGGCGGCCCTTTTCCGGATCCATGAGCCGGTGCTGATCGAGCTTCGCCATGAGATAATCCTCGGACGCATCCCACGACATCTCGGCCATCTTGCGATAGGCGGTTTTGATCGCGCGGATCGAGGAGCGATTCTTGCTCAAGAGCTTCTGCGCCAATTCGCGTGTCTTCTGCTTGAGCTCGGCGCGCGGCGCGGCGAAGCGCACGAGCCCCATCTGCGCCGCCTCCTTGCCGTCGAAGGTGTCGCCCGTCAGCGCATAGTAGAGCCCGTCCGACTGGCGCATCACCGAGGCGATCGAGCGCAAGACATTCCCGGCGGGAATGATGCCCCAATTCACCTCCGACAAGCCGAAGGTCGCTTCCTCGGCCGCGACCGCGATATCGCAGGAAATGACCGGATTGAACGCGCCGCCGAAGCACCAGCCATTGACCATGGCGATGGTCGGCTTCGGAAAATTCTTCAAGCGCTGCATCTGCCAGATCTGCGCCTGGCGTGCGATCTGGCCCCATTGCTCGGGCGGAAGGCGGTCGGATTCGCGGAAGAATTCCTTGAGATCCATGCCTGCCGAGAAAGAATCGCCTGCGCCCGTCAGCACGAGCACGCCGCAGCGCTCGTCCACTTCGAGCGCCTCGAGCACGGCCGTCATCTCGTTGTTGAGCGTCGGGTTCATCGCATTGCGCTTTTCGGGGCGGTTGAGCGTCACCCAGGCGATGCCGTCCTCGAATTCGACCAGAACCGTGTTGCCGCCGAGCTTTTCCGCCATGAATGTCTCCGCCTTTGCTATTGCGCTTTCAGGCCGAGCAAGCCGGCGATGAGGTTGCGCTGGATTTGCGAGGTGCCGGCGGCGACCGTGGCGATACGCGCGTCGCGGAAATGCCGCTGCATGTCGAATTCCTTGTTGAAGCCATAGCCGCCGAAAATCTGCATGCCAAGATTGGCGACCTTCGCATAAGTCTCCGAGGCAAAGAGCTTCGCCATGGTGATGTCGCGGAGCGCATCCTCGCCGTGATCGATCAGCGAGGCGCAGCGATAGGTGAGCGCGCGCGCCGCCTCGACCTCGGTCGCCATGTCGGCGAGCATATGCGCGATCGCCTGGAAGGTGCCGATCGGCCGGCCGAATTGCTTGCGCTCCTTCGCATAGGCCAAGGCCATCTCGACGCAGCCCGCGGCGCTGCCGCAATCGGCGGCGGCCGCGACGACGCGCTCGACCTGCAAGCCCGAAAGCAGGCAATCCCAGCCCTTATTCTCGCCGCCGATGAGGCGATCCCCCGGAACGCGCACATCCTTGAAGAAGATTTCGTAAGTGCCGGTGCAATAGCGGCCGAGCATGTCGAGCTTCTTCATCTCGACGCCGGGCGTGTCGTTGTCGATCAAGAAGAGCGACATCCCTTGACGATAGTGCGCCTTGGGATCGGTCTTGACGTAAGTGTTGATGACGTTGCCCTTGGCGCCGGCGCCCGTCGCCCAGAGCTTCTGGCCGTTGATCACCCAGTCATTGCCGTCGCGCACCGCGGTCGTGCGCATCGCACCGACATCGGAGCCGGCATCGGGCTCCGACATCGAGATCGACATTTTGATCTCGCCCGAGATGAGCTTCGGCAGCCAATAGCGCTTCTGCTCCTCCGTGCCCTTGCGCTGAACGTTGAGGCCACAAAAGGTGCTGCCGCCCATCATCATGCTGAGATCGGCGGAGACCCGGGCGATCTCTTCCATGACGATGCAGAGATCGACCGTGCCACCGCCGAGCCCGCCATATTCCTCGGCGAAGGCCGTGCGCAGGAGCCCCGCCTCGACCCAGGTGCCATAGAGCGTCTCGGGATAGCGCTGCTCGCGATCGATCTGGCGCATGTAGTCCGGCGGGCAATGCTTCGCCATGAGCTTCCTAACGCTGTCGCGCAGGAGGTTCTGCTCTTCGGTGAAGCGGCAATCCATCGACGCCCCCAGAGACGACGAGACCCGATCGGCTATTGCACCTTATGTCCCATCAAATTGGCGATGAGATTGCGCTGGATTTGCGACGAGCCCGCGGCAATGGTCGCGACGCGCGAATCGCGATAATGCCGCTGCATGTCGAATTCCATGTTGTAGCCATAGCCGCCCAGTACCTGCATGCCTTGGCTCGCGACCTTGACGTAGGTCTCGCCGCAGAAGAGCTTCGCCATGGTGATCTCGCGCAGCGCATTTTGCCCCGAGGCGACCATCCAGGCCGCGCGCCACATGAGCGAGCGCGCCGCCTCGACCTCGGTCGCCATATCGGCGAGCATATGCGCGATCGCCTGGAAGGTGCCGATCGGCCGGCCGAATTGCTTTCTCTCTTTCGCATAGCTCGAGGCGAGATCGACGACGGCGCGGGCGCCGCCGCAAGAGCCCGCGGCCGAGACAACGCGCTCGACCTGCAGCCCCGAGAGCACGAAATCGAAGCCCTTGTTGAGGCCCTCCTCGCCGCCGACGAGACGATCGGCGGGGACGCGCACATCCTTCAAGAAGATCTCGTAAGTGCCGGTGCAACGCCGGCCCAGCATGTCGAGCTTCTTCATCTCGATGCCCGGCGTGTCCTTGTCGACGAGGAAGAGCGACATGCCCTGGCGGTAATGCGCCTTGGGGTCGGTCTTCACATACATATTGATGACATTGTTCTTGGCGGCGGCGCCCGTCGCCCAGAGCTTCTGGCCGTTGATCACCCAGCCATTGCCGTCGCGCACCGCGGTGGTGCGCATCGCGCCGACGTCGGAGCCGGCATCGGGCTCCGACATCGAGATCGACATGCGGATCTCGCCCGAGAGCAGCTTCGGCAGCCAGTAGCGCTTTTGCTCTTCGGTCGCCTTCCTCACGAGATTGAGGCCGCAGAAAAGGCTGCCCCCCAGGGCCATCGAGAGATCGGTGCTGCGATAGGCGATCTCCTCGGTGATGATGGCAAGATCGATCGCGTTGCCGCCGAGCCCGCCATAGTCCTCGGGGAACGGCATGGCGAGGAGCCCCGCCTTGATCCACTCGTCATAGAGCTCGTAGGGGTAGGCCTGCTCCTTCTCCAGGCGGCGGATGTATTCGGGCGTCGCATGCTTGTCCATAAGCTTAGAGACGCTGTCGCGCAGCATCTTTTGCTCGTCGGTGAAGCCGAAATCCATTCGCACACTCTCCTTAAATCACACCGCTTTTGCGGAAATTTTCGATCTCTTGGGCGCTGTAGCCGAACTCGGCGAGGATCTCGTCCGAGTGCTCGCCGTAATCAGGCGCGCCCGTCACCATCTCGGTCTTGGTGCGGCTCAAGCGGAAAGGCTGGCCGATGAGCTTGATGGCGCCGAGCGCCCGCGAGGGCACATCCCGGGCGATGCCCAAATGCTTCACCTGCGGGTCGGCGAAGGCCTGGTCGATCGAGTAGACGGGGCCGCAGGGAATGCCCGCCTTGTTCATGCGCTCGATCAGGGCCGCCGTCGTTTCCTTCTCGGTGATGGCGTTGACGATCGCGTTGACCTCCTCGCGATGCTTGCGTCGCGTTTGCGGCGTCGCGTAGTCGGGATGGTTGACGAGGTCCTCGCGGCCGATCGCGGTGCAGAAGCGCTTCCACATCGGCGGCGTCGGCGCGAGATTGATATAGCCGTCGCTGGTCTTGAAGGTGCCGGTTGGCACGCCGGTCGGATGATTGTTGCCGACCTGACGCGGCACCTCGCCTTTCATCAGATAGCGAGCGCCCTGGAAATCGAGCATGAAGAGCAAGGCCTCGAGAAGCGAGGTTTGGATCCACTGCCCCTCGCCCGAGCGCTGGCGCTCATGAAGCGCGATCAGAATGCCGATCGCGGCGCAAAGCCCGGCGGCGAGGTCGCCCACGGCAATGCCGGCGCGCATCGGACCACGCCCTTCCTCGCCGGTAATCGACATCAGCCCGGACATCCCTTGCGCGATCTGATCGACGCCCGGCCGGTCGCGATAGGGTCCGTCCTGGCCGAAGCCCGAGATGCTGGCATAGATGATGCGCGGGTTGATTGCTTTCAGCGCCTCGTAATCGATGCCGAGCCGGGTCTTCACATCGGGCCGGTAATTCTCGAGCACGATATCGGCCTTCGCCGCCATCTTCATGAAGATCGCAAGCCCGTCCTTGCTCTTCAAATTGAGCGACATCGCCCGCTTGTTGCGATGGAGGTTCTGGAAATCGGGATCATGGCGCGGCGAGAAATCGGAGGGGCCGCTGCCATCGGTCCCGCCTTCCTCGCGCGCGTCGATCTTGACGACATTGGCGCCCCAATCGGCGAGCTGGCGAACGCAGGTCGGCCCCGAGCGCACGCGCGTCAGGTCGAGGACGGTGAAGCGGGACAGGGCCTGCGATGCCTTGGGAACGG
>CAYMNX010000383.1:0-4275 GCA_964391905.1 uncultured Rhizobiaceae bacterium | reverse complement strand
CATCACGTAGATCCCATAAGGGATCATGCGCAAAGCGATCTTCTTGGCGTCGGCGTTCATCTGTTTCCTCCTCAATCGATGGCAATGGCGTTGGGTTGTAGCACGGCGTCGCCAAATGCCAACACCGGAGGATCAAGCGGCGGCGGGCGGCGCAGTCTCGGCCGATGGCGAATAGGTCGCTTGCACCGCCGGCCGCGCCATCACGCGCTCATACCAATCGCGCGTCCGCGGATGGGTCGTCATCAAATCGGGACGCACCTCTTTGAAGGCATGGACATAGGGCAGGATCGCGATATCGGCCAAGGAGTACATATCACCGGAGAGATAAGGTCCGTCCCCGAGAGCGGCCTCGCAACGATCGTAGACATAATCCATCTTGCCATAGGCCTCGTCGAACTCCTTCTTGGTGAAGCCGTCGCCTTTCAACGCCTCGAGCTTCAATCGATGATCGACGAGCGGCGTCTCCCTCACCACTTTCTCGAATTCGGCCGCGCTCATCGTCTTCAGTTGCGCGGCCTTGGTGCGAGTCCAAGTCGGGATGCGGGTTGCCGGCAAGCCGTATTCGTCCGCCATTTTGCAGAAGACGCGCATCCGGGCGCGTGCCAGGGGATCGGACGGCCTCAGCGGCCTGTCGGGGAAAACCTCATCGACATATTCATTGATGACGCCGGATTCGATGACGACCTTGCCGTCGTGAACGAGCGTCGGCACCAGCCCGTTCGGGTTGAGCTTTAGATAGGCCGGATCATGATGCTCGAACCGATCGAGCCGGATGAAGTGGCTCGTATAAGGGAGTCCCTTTTCCTTGAGGGCGAGACGGGATTTCTTCGAGCAAGTCGTAAGACCCGAATGGTAGAGCTCGAGCGTCATTTCCTTTCCTCCCATTGAACATGCCAATGAGAGACTTTAGCCGAGCGACCGCCAGGCGCGCTACATCGCGTCATTCGAAATGACCGAATTGCCGGCGCCGACCGCGCCGGCATTCGGCCGCTCGTCCGAGATTCTTTCTCGGCTCCTGTAACCTTCGGTGCCAGCCGTCAGCAAAATAGTCATGGCCGGGCTTGTCCCGGCCATCCACGAGTTCACTCGCTAAAAGAAAGACGTGGATGCGCGGGCAAGCCCGCGCATGACGAAAGGTGGATGCGCTTATTCGGCCGCGACGCTGATGACAGACGCAGCGTAATCACCCGAGCCGAGATTGCCGTCGGGGAAAATCTGCCGCTCGCGGATCCAGCGCTGCGATTCCTCGAACACTTCCTTGGTATAGGGCTCGAACACGATGCGCTCGCCCGGGCCCCAACGCCGCGTATCCATCATCTCGTGGAAGCGGACGGGGAACTCTTTTTTGTAATAGTGCGTATAGAGCTCGGGACGGAGATCGATGTCGCGCTGCGCCTTGCGGAGCGCCGCGAAATATTTCTTCACATCCTGGGGATCGGGATTGCCGTTGATGGTCGAGGCCATCATGAAGGTCGAATCGAGAACCTTACGGAAGCCCAATTGCTCGAGGAAATAATAAGGCCCGCTGAAGACCGAGACCGCGGGCACTTGGCGATCGAAGAGCCGCTCCATGCGGCTGAAAAGCAGCCCGTCATTAAAGGACAGCTTAATGTCGGAGAGCGGCATGAACTGCTCGAGCGCCTGGATCGTTGCGTAGTGGCTGCCCGATTGATAGCCGACCGAGATCGGTACACCGGCGAGATCCTTCGGCTCCTTGATCGATGAATCGGGCGCGACGAAGACGCCCGCCGGCGAGACCGAATAGGCATCGGCATAGAGTTTGCCGTGGCCTTGGTTCGCCGCGACGTTGACGGTCCAGTGGCAGGCGCCGCTCACATCGCAGGTACGCCCCGCCTCGATCGTCTGAAACGCGCCGACCTTATTGCCGAGATGATGCGCCGCGCCGCTGGTCGACGGCATCGTCTCCTCGAAAATGTAATCGAGCCCTTCCGCGGCAAAATAGCCTTTCTCCTCGGCGACCCATTCCTGCAAGCGGAAATGCGGTCCGATGACGAATTTGCCCATGTCTCTTCCTCCTCTACGAAGCCTCTGTTTAGCAACAACCGTCGAAAGATTCTTTGGGGTCGTGCTCGGCGACGCGCCGGGCGCGGATCATCTTCACATGCTCGTCCATCGCGCGGCGTGCGCCGGCTGGATCGTGCATCTCGATAAGGCGCACGAGATCGCGATGCGCCTCCAGCACATGCGCGGCGACCGCACGGTTGAGCGTCGGATTGCGCGAAGGCCACGACACGTGCTGCAGCGATTGCAGCTCGATGGCGAGGACGCGGTTATGCGAGGCCTCCGCGACGGCCAAGTGAAACGCGGCGCCGTTCCTGGTGAAGGCCGGAACATCGTCGAGCACGCGCGCGGCCTCGTCATTGAGCGCGTGAAGCCGCGCCAGATCGACGCTCGTCGCATACTCGGCTGCAAGCTCGGCGGCATGGCTCTCGATCGCGCGCTGCGCATCCATGATCTCGGCGACCTCGATGCCGGCAAGCTCCAATTGCACCGCGAGCGCCTCGGCAAAGCGGCGCGGATCGCCTTGCGCGATGCGCGCGCCACCGCCCGAGCCGACCCTGATCTCGACGATGCCCAAGGCTTCGAGCGTCCGGAGTGCGTCGCGCGCGACAATGCGCGACACGCCGCAACGCGCCGCGATGTCCTTCTCGCCGCCGAGATGGTCGCCGGGCTTCAGCCGCTTCTCAAAGAGCCCGTCCCGGATCTCGGCGACAATCTGCCCCGACAGGGTCGCCGCCCGGCCGGGGAAGCTAACACCCTGATGTCGCGGCGACTTCTCGAAAAGGCGGTGCACCGACATGGCGCTAGGATAGCGCCGATCGCAAAGATATGAAAGATGATATATTTCGGGCGATTATATACTTGAGGACCAACAAGCGGGCGTGGACTGCCGGCTCTACCGCGCCTCTCCCATTCGCGTTGCCTCCAGCTCCTTCACGAGCGCGTTCGTTTCGGAAATGAGATCGTCGATCACTTCGCGGGCTTCGACGGCGTAGAGCTCGGTGAGGGCCGCGTCGTCGAGGTTGCCGCCGGCGATGGCATCGGCGAGGGTGACGCTACGTTCGAGCCAGGCAATGCTGTCTTGGCGGGCTTCGGCGAGCGATCGTCCCTGCGCGGCGGCGAGGATCATGGCGCGCATTGCCATGCGCTCGAGCATGCGCATGCGAAATTTCACCTGAAAATCGGTCGGCTCGTCCATGATGGCTCCCCGGGTTGCTGGCTGGCGAGGATAAAGCAGGCGGCCGGGCGTCTTTACAAGCGCCGCGATGAATGGCCAAGGCTACCCGGGTCAGCTCGCGGTGCGCGGCGCCCCCTGCGGCACCGGCCCTCTTTGAAAGCCGATCGCCACGCGGTTCCAAGCATTCATCAGGGCGATGGCGTAGGTGATGAGGACGATCTGCTTCTCGTCGTAATGGTTCTTCAAGGGTTCGTAGGCGGCATCGGGCGCATGGGTCTCGGCGACATGGGTCAAGCTTTCGGCCCATTCGAGCGCCGCCTTCTCGGCGTCGGTGAAGTAGGGGCTCTCGCGCCAGCCGGCGAGGCCATCGAGGCGCTCATTGGTCTCGCCATTCCGACGCAGATCGCGCGCATGCTCATCGACGCAATAAGAGCAGCCATTGATCTGCGAGATACGGAGGAAGAGAAGATCCATAAGGCGTTTCTCGAGCCCCGCATGAAGCAGCGCAGCATTGACGCTGGCCAGAGCCTTACCGGGCTCCGGCGCGATGGCGGAATAGTTAAGGCGCATCGATTTTCTCCGGGTGAGTGAATCCGCGAGATCGGCGACGGTGATCAATCATCTAAATGGGTGCAATCGGGCGATCCCGTTCTGGGCGGAGGAAGGGCTGTGCCTATTGCGGTTATGACGCCGCCGCTACCAGGCTTTGTGACAGGTGTGTAACTCTGTGAATCTTTTGTGGACAAGTCCAGAAGTTGCCGATTTGTCGCGCAAAAGAAGCACTGCTCTGTGACTCTCTTCTGTGAATCTTTTGTGGATAACCCCAGGGCTAGTGGTCTGGACTCTCTTTATCCACGAAAGCTACGCCACCGGAAGTTACACATTCATGTCGTCGGCCCGGAGTGCTGTCATGAAGCCGATGAGCATTGTCATCCGTCCGATTCATCCACGATCCCGATTGGACCGCTGCCGTCATAGAACGGATTGCCACTGTCATCAAACCGACACGCAATTTCAGCTAAAGATTGGGGATTCACGCAACCCCAGCTGGTTGAGCCGCGGCAAGACCTCGTCGC
>CAYMNX010000382.1:0-3474 GCA_964391905.1 uncultured Rhizobiaceae bacterium | reverse complement strand
TGAAGTTAAAGTTGTCGCGCTGCGCATGCCAGCAGGTCACCTGCTCGATATAGAGACTCTCGATCCAAAAATTCGTCTTGGCAGGCTCCGCGTGAACGCAGTCGCGGCCAGCGCCCGTCGAAATGATGTCGTGGATGTAAGTGTGGTTGCCGCTCGCGACATGTATATCGTCGCGCCCAGCGGTTGGACCCGGATGCACGATCTGAAAGCCGGCAAGCTCGCCGCCGTTGGAGCCGGTGTCGCTGTTGTAAGGCGCATAAAGGTTGAAGAGGTCGCTATCCTTGTCGTGCGGGACGAAGCGAATCCAAACGAGACCTCCCATGGATTTGAAGCACATATTGGGAAGGTTGATCGTCCCGGAGATCAGGTAACCGGTATTTCCGCCTTGCGTCGGTGGGACCACCACGCAAGTGTTCGTATTGGAGCCGTCTCCGCCCGGGGCCACGATATTGGCGGCCGCCTTGATTGCTGCGTTGAATGCCTCGGTGCTGTCACGGCTTCCCGTCGGATCAGCGCCAAAGTCGAGAACCGAAACGAGGGTCCGTGTTGGATTGCCGCCAGCCGTGCTTTGCCGGTCGTTGGGCGCGCCCGCGGCATTTTGCTGAGCGAATGCGGTGCCTGCCGATAGCGACAACAGGATGAGGCTGAAAAACAGCGAGTATCTCACGATACCCGCTGCCGCCGGCCACGGAAGTAAGGGAGGCATCGTTAGTGCCGGTGCGCCGGCCGCGGAGGAAAATATCAATGAAATCATGTCCACGCTCACGGCGGCGAATATGAACGGGATCGACTGATTTTATGTCTTTCGTCGATGACCCGGCGGCCGCCTCACATTTATATTTATCTACCGCCAATTTTAGGGCCGGCGACAGCGTCGTCGCCTTGCTTTTCGACTGATCTCAAAAATATCACGGACCTCGATTCGATGCCTTGCTAACATCGGATCGGGTCGGCTTTTCCCCAGGTTGTTTCGTCTATTTGCGCGGGCGCGCCGCTTCTGTTGCGTGCTTCCGTGTGTGAGCGCAAAGAGAAGGAACGCGGTCGACAGGCAGCCGACGTGGCTTTGACGTAATCCGGGCGAGGACGATTAGAGACGGCGTAGGCGGCCCTGAAAAACGACAACCTGCATTTCGCCTTTCTTTCTTTCCGCTCCTTGTCGACGGACTTCCGACGCTATTTGCTGCGAGAGCTCCAATCGGCTGGCCACTCCTGTGTTCATTTGTTCTTGAGACGCGGCGCGATGGAGGTCCGGTGTGGCGAAAACATCGAGCGCCGCCTGCCGCTCGAGACCCTGGATGACGCCGCGGAATACTTGCGCCTCTTCTTCGGTAGCAATCGCGGCATTGTTGTCAACGGTGCTGGGAATTCGGCACCCGATGTGGTGCTGCGGCTCTGGGCGAAGCTGCGCAACCATATGTGGATCTACGATGTCTACGATTGGTTTCTCTATGATGCGACGGGACTGAAGCTCGCGCAGTGGTGGCTCACGGACCGTGCATATCGATTCATTGCCGCGCGTTGCTGCCTGCTCTCGAAAGATCTTCTCTCGTCTTATCCGCGAGCATTCCATTTAGAGAACGCCTCGCATCTCGTTCCATCGCGGCGTGTCAAATCTTTCGACAAGCGCATCGTGGTCATCGCATCCTACGATCGCCGCACGGATTTCGGCCTCCTTCGTTCCCTCGCGGAAGCAGCCCCCGACATGGCGATCGATATGTATGGTTCTGTTTATGCCGACGATCGCCCCACCACCGATGCGCTCCGTCTCCTCACCGACAAGTTCAAGAATGTGCATCATCACGGCCGGTTTGAGCTCGATCAGCTTCAGGAGCTTCTCGATTCGTATCTGATCGGGCTTCTGCCCTATTGCGCCACCGATGTCATGACGCGCTTTATCGTTCCGGACAAGCTCTTCCATTATTTGTGCGCGGGTCTTGAAGTGATCACGACCCCAATACCGGTCATCAGGTATTTTGACCAGCATGTTCACGCCGCGACGGACGCAAACGCGATTTTATCGGCGATCCGCCGGATCGCGGAGCTTGGAGAACGGCGTAATCCGGGCGATCTTCATGAGGTATTCAACTGGTGGCGTCGGGCGCGCGAATTTTGTGATGCCATCCAACCTGCACCCATCCAAAGACATTCTCATAATGCAGTCGAGCAGCTGCAACCATAGATATTAGCCGAATCTGGCGTGACCCGCCGGGAGCGAAATTTGCAACGAGCCCACGCATTTTATCGCTCACATACGACTTTCAAATCGTGGCAGGATCAGGAGGCCGCGGCCGACGATGCGTTCGTCGTCGATCTGATCGAGAATCCCGCTGCCCCCGGTCTGAGGGCGTTGATCGGAGCCGGCGCGGCGGCGGAGTCGAGTAGGAGCAATGGCCCATAAGATCATGCGCCGCTCCTTGAGCGTGAATATCAGGGCCAACGTCGTCGGCCGCCTATACACGGCCCTCGCCGGTGTGATCTTCGTTCCGGTCTATCTCCATTTCCTCGGTGTCGCGGCTTACGGGCTGTTTGCGCTGCTGAACTCCTACATGATTGTCGCAAGCTTGCTCGATTTCGGGTTTTCCGGCGCGGTGACGCGCGAGATCGCGAAGCTGTCGGGTATCGCGCCCGAGAAGATGAAGGACATGATTTGGACGATCAGCCTTCCCTACTGTGCCGCGGCCTTGCTCGTCGCGGTCGGCATCTATCTCGGGGCGCCCTGGATTGCCGGGATGGTGCTCAGCAAGAATGGCGGAGCAGTCGATCCGACGACGATACGCGCTTTGGGCTTTGCGGGTTTCGGCTTGGCGTTTCAGCTCCCGATTTTCCTCTACACGGGCGGGCTTGCCGGCCTGCAACGACAAGACATCTCGAGCGGCATCACGGTCGTATCGACCACGCTGCGACACGGCGTCGCCTTCCTGGTGCTCTCGCTCGTCTCGACTGCCGTCGTCGCTCTCATGGCCTGGCAAGCCGTGATCGCCGCGCTGACGGCGATCACGATCTTCATTGTCTTGTGGCGTCAGCTGCCGCCAGGCGATGGCCGGCCGAGGTTCAGATGGCACCTCTTGCGCGAGACTTGGAAGTTTGCGGCGGGGCTCGGTGCGCTGACGATCGTCGGAATCGTCACGCTCCAATCGGACAAGGTCATCGTCGGCGCGCTTTTGCCCTTGAGCGATGTCGGCCACTACATGGTCGCGAACACGATCGCGACCAATCTTTTGATCATTGCGCAGCCGGTGGTGGTTGCGGCGTTTCCGCGGCTGACCCAGCTCGTGGCTCTCCGCGACTGGTCTGCGGCACACGCCACATTCGAGAAGCTGAGCCAGCTCGTGGTATTGATGGTGTTGCCGCTGTCCACGACGATCGCGGTCTTTCCCGAGCAGTTTTTGATCTTGTGGACCGGCAACCTAGCCGTTGCGCAAAGCGCGGCGCCGGTTCTTCGATTTCTCGCGATCGGCGTCGGTTGCAATGCAT
>CAYMNX010000381.1:0-2109 GCA_964391905.1 uncultured Rhizobiaceae bacterium | reverse complement strand
CGGGCGCGCTCGGTCCTGGCGCGGGGGTGGCCGGCGCGGCGGCCGGTTCGGGGGCGGCCGGCGGTGGCGGTGCCGGTGGCGCTTCGGAGGCGGGGGCCGGCTGCGGCGGCGCGAGCGCGACGAGATTGGCGACGGCAGGCTGATAGCCCTGATCGGCGGCGCGCCTGAACCAGGCCTCGGCCGCGCCACGATCCTTTTTCACGCCGAGCCCGTCCTGGTACATCGCGCCGAGCGCGTTTTGCGCCGCGGCATAGCCCTGATCGGCGGCGGCGCGATAGGCGGCGACGGCATCGGCATAGGCGCCGCTGCGCTCCTGGGCGCGGCCGAGCTCGAATTTGAGCCGCGGATTCTGCGGATCGGCCTTGAGCGCCGCGTTGCAGGCGGCGATCGCCGCGCGCGCATCCATGGCGGTGAAGTTGACGCCGAGCGCGACCTTGTGCGGATCGAGCGGATGCCCCGCGAGCGTATCGCAGCGCGTCGCCGCGGCCATGGCTGGGAGCGCGAGGCCGAGCGTCGCGGCGAGGGCAGCCGCCGACATGGCGAGGCGTGATGCGCGGCGGTGTCGTCGAAATGCGATCGTCTTGCGGCCGGCCATGCTGCGTTCAACCGGGAAGATGCTTGCGGATGCGCCGAAGCCTAGGACTCTTTGCGCCGCGGCGTCAATCTGGCGCGGCGCAGCCACAGAAAAAGCCCCACCGAAGCGGGGCTCTTGAAAAGATGAAAACGCGCGCCGCCAAGGCTCAAGCCTTGGCCTCGCCCGGCGCGCGGTAATCGACGGTCTTCAACAGCGCCTTGTCGGTTTCCTCGCAGGTGAGAAGCGGCGTGGTGCGGACATGGCATTGTCCGGTGCCTGCCGCCCGCATGGCGAAGCGCGCCGCCGCGGCATTGTCGGGCATATCGATGATCGTCAGAATGTCGAATTCGCCGAACGAAAAATAAACCGCTTCGAGCCGGCCGCCCAAGGACTCGATCGCATGCGCGATCGCATTCTTGCGGCCGGTTGCGGTGTCCTTGGCAAGGCCCTTGATGCCATCCGCGGTGTAGGACGCTTGGACGAGATATTTCGACATCGCATCACCTCCCTGGCTTTGTTCGGGCACGCACGGGGGATCGTGCGCGCCCCCATGATACGCCCGCGGCGATACCCTGAGCAGGGGGAAATGGGGCCTTGGCTCTTGCCCTTCCCCGCGGCCAAGGCCCGGGGCTCCGGCGCGGCGGCGCGCGATCGACGGGAGGATGTGGCTCCTCGCATTGCAATTCGCGGCGCTCGATAGGAAGCCCATCGCGCGCGGCGCGGCGCAGGCCCGGCGTCTCTTGGCGCCGATTGACGCCGCTATGCTGAAGCGGATATAACGAGAGAAGAAGCGCGTGTCTCTGCGGCACGATCGAGCGAAGCCGCGGCGCCCTCATCTTTGTCACAAAAAAGAAGTTCTCGAGAGGAGGAGTTGCAATGACGCTCTTACGCTGCGTGCTGGTTTCTCTCCTTGCCCTCGTTGCGCTCGCGCCGTCCGCCGCCCGCGCGCAGAGCAGCTGCGCCCCCGGCGCGCCGCAACTCATCATCTATCACGCGGGCAGCCTCACCGCCGCCTTCTCCGCGGTCGAGAAGCTCTTCACGCAGCAGACCGGCGCCTGCTTCACCGATGTCGCCGCCGGCAGCGTCGATGCCGCGCGCCGCGTCACCACCGGCGGCGAGCCGTGCGATATCTTCGCCGCCGCCGATTTCGCGGATATCGAGCTCCTGCTCGAGCCGCAGCGCCTCGCCGCGTACGACATCCGCTTCGCCGCGGGCGGCATGGTCCTCGCCTACACCACGGCGAGCAAGAATGCCGCGACCATCGCCGCGAGCGGCGCCTTCGCGCCGCCCGACAGCGTGCCCGACGCCGCGCCCGACTGGTATCAGCAATTGACGGCGAGCGGCGTTACGATCGGCGGCTCGCATCCCTTCCTCGATCCGAGCGGCTATCGCGCCGACATGATCTTCCAGCTCGCCGAGGATCATTACGGCGTCGCCAATCTCTACGACACGCTGCTCTCGCACTATTCCGTCAGCAAGGCCAACGACGCGCTCGGCAAGACTTACGACTATCAGCTCATCTACGAGCACAGCGC
>CAYMNX010000380.1:0-13925 GCA_964391905.1 uncultured Rhizobiaceae bacterium | reverse complement strand
GAACAAGCCAGGCAAGATAATCCACATCTTCTTGGCAATGTTCTTATTATGTTCTAAACTGGACGATATTTCAAGCGCGTTGAAAAGCGCTAAGACAGCGGACCACCAGCTCGAAGGAGAAAGCCCCATGGCCGGCAGCGTCAACAAAGTCATCCTCGTCGGCAATCTCGGGCGCGACCCTGAGATCCGCTCGACCCAGGACGGGCTGCGCATCGCCAATCTGTCGGTCGCGACCTCCGAATCATGGCGCGATAAGAATAGCGGCGAGCGCAAGGAGAAGACCGAATGGCATCGCGTCGCGGTCTTCAACGAGCGGCTCGTCGATGTGATCGAGAAATATTTGAAGAAGGGCTCGAAGGTTTATGTCGAGGGGGCGCTGCAGACGCGCAAATGGACCGACAATTCGGGCCAGGAGCGGTACACGACCGAGGTCGTGCTGCAGCGCTATCGCGGCGAGCTGACGATGCTCGACGGCCGCGGCGGCGGTGGCGAGGGCTTCGCGAGCGATATGTCCGAGGAGGATGCGCCGGCCCCGCGGATGGGCGCGCCGCGCCAAAGCCGCGCGCCGTCTTCACAGGAGCTCGACGACGAGATTCCGTTCTGATCAACCGGCGGTCGGCCAATCCGTTGTGATCGGCCGACGGGGCGGTTGAGAATCGTTTGCCACGATGACGAGTGCTGGCCGGTTGCGTAGGCGCTTGCTTTGTGAGCTAATGAGCGAAGAAGTTATGCCCAATACAAGGGCGGATCGGGTGACGCCAAGGGAGAGAACGATGTCGAAGCGCAAGGATTCGGCCGAATTCGGTCGCCGCGGATTCCTCAAGGGTGCAGCCCTGGCGGGCGCGGCGACGACGATCGCAACGCCGCTCAGGGCGGTCGCGCAAAGCCAAGCGCCGAAAAAGGAGAAGCCGCCTCAGGGCGTCTCGGCCGTTCACAAGGCCGCGGAGACCGATGCGCTTCCTGCGGGGGCGGCTGATTTAGTCTCCGCCACCAGCGGCTCCGATTTCATGGTGGATAGCTTCAAGAGCCTCGGCATTGAATACATTGCTTCGATGCCCGGCTCGAGCTTCCGCGGCTTGCAGGAATCCTTCATCAACTACGGCAAGAACAGTTCGCCGGAATGGCTCACCTGCTTGCACGAGGAAATCTCGGTGGCGATGAGCCAAGGCTATGCCAAGGTCGAAGGCAAGCCGATGCTCAATCTCGTCCATGCGACGGTCGGGCTGCAGCACGCATCGATGGCGGTCTACAATGCCTATGCCGACCGCGTCCCGGTCTATCTGATGACCGCCAACATCGCCGACGCGACGATGCGCCGTCCCGGCGTCGAGGTCGATCATACCGTGCAGGACGGCGCGGTAATCGTGCGCGATTACACGAAATGGGATGACTATCCTGGCTCGCTCCAGCATTTCGCCGAATCCACGGTGCGCGGCTATCAGATCGCGATGACGCCGCCGATGGGGCCGGTCCTCTTGGTCGCCGATAGCGCGATGCAAGAAGACCCGATCCCCGAGGATGCGAAGCTCTCGATTCCGAAAGTGCCGCGTTTTGCCGCCGCGCAAGGCGATACCGGCGCCGTGACCGAGCTCGCGCGCATGCTCGTCAACGCCGAAAATCCGGTGATCATGGCGGACCGCGGCGTGCCGGGACCCAATGGCGTTTTGAAGAATCTCGTCGAGCTCGCCGAGCTCCTCCAATGCTCGGTCGTCGATATCGGCGCGCGGATGAATTTCCCGACCCAGCATCCGCTCAATCAAAGCGAGCGCCGCGGCCCCCTACTGGCGCAAGCCGACCTCGTGGTCGGGATCGACATGACCGATTTCTGGGGCGCGACGCATGGCTATCGCGATCAGCTCCACCGTACCTCGCGGCCGATCCTGAAGCCGGGCACGAAGACTGTCGCGCTCACCGCGTCCGATCAATTCATCCGCTCCAACTACCAGAACTTCCAGCGCTTCACGGATGTCGATTTCGAGATCAGCGGCGACGGCGCGGCGACCTTGCCGTTCCTCATCGAGGCGGTGAAGAAGCAGCTCACCAACGACAAGAAATCGGCCTTCGAAGGGCGGGGCAAGAAGCTCGCCGCGGCGCGGCAAGCGGCGCAAGAACGTGCCAAGGAAGAGGCCGCGTCGGGTTGGGATATATCGCCGATCAGCACCGCACGGCTCTGCATGGAGCTCTGGAACGTCATCAAGGACGAGGATTACTCGCTCGTCTCCGCGACGCAGCCCGGGGGATACTGGTCGCACCGCCTGTGGAAAATGGACAAGCACTACCACTACCTCGGTGATTCCGGCGCCTACGGCGTCGGCTATGACGGCGGCGGCGCGGTCGGCGCGGCGCTCGCCAATCGCAAATACGGCCGGCTGTCGGTCGCGATCATGGGCGACGGCGCACTCATGGTGTCGCCGGGCTCGCTGTGGACGGCGGCGAAGCACAAGATTCCGATCCTCATCGTCATGCACAACAACCGCTACTATTTCCAAGAGGTGATGCATCTTCAGCATATGGCCAATCGCCATATGCGCGATCCGCGCACCGCGAATATCGGCACCGAGATCGCCAATCCGAATATCGATTTCGCCAAGCTCGCCCAGAGCATGGGCGTCCATGGCGAGGGGCCGATCACGGAACCGGCAGATCTTGGGCCGGCATTGAAGCGCGCCGTTGCCATCGTCAAGAGCGGCCAGCCGGCCCTTGTCGATGTGGTCTCGCAAGGGCGGTGAGGGAACGCATCATGAGGGTTGGTTCTGTGATAGCAGCGCTTTTTGCTGCCGGCGCGATCGTGGCTGTTTCGTTTCCCGTCAGCGCCCAAAACGACGCGCCGGCAGGCAATGCGAAGGAAGGGCAGCAGGTCTATGACGCGGTCGGCTGTTGGCAATGTCATGGCACAGCCGCTCAAGGCGGCGCCATCACGGGGCCGCGGCTTGCGACAACCAAGCTGCCTTATGCCGCATTCCTGCAGCAACTGCGGGTGCCGGCCAATGCCATGCCGGCCTATGAGCCGAAGATTCTCTCGGATGCTGATGCAGCGAATATTTACGCATGGCTTAAATCGCTGCCGCCGCCGAAATCACCGAAGGACATCCCGCTCCTCAGCAACAATTAGATCGGGTTGGTTCCGCGCTGCTTAAGCGGTCAGCGCTCCCGCGGCGAATCATTTTTGGTGCGTTTTGCGGCGCAAAAGCCATGGCTGTCGAGTCCTGGCGTGAGCGCCGATTCGGGACTTTCAAAAATAGTTTAACTATACGCGATAATATATTGATATAACGATAAATATTTTCTCGATTTTGCCATCGGCCAGGAATGGTCCGCGACGCGGCCACGGATTGTTGAAAGACGCAAAATCCGCTAAAGTTTTTTGACAATTCCGCCGGTGATCTTGTCCGGCGTCTTCCTCGTTTTTCGCCAGCTTTCCGGACCGAATTTTGGCTGACATACCCGCGCCGCCGCCGCCGCTCGATATCACGCCCGTCGCCATCGAAGAGGAGATGAAGCGCTCGTATCTCGATTACGCGATGAGCGTGATCGTGTCGCGCGCTCTGCCCGATGTACGCGACGGGCTCAAGCCCGTTCATCGCCGCATCCTCTATGCGATGAAGCAAGCGGGCTATGACTGGAACCGCTCTTACCGCAAATCGGCGACCAGCGTCGGCGAGGTGATGGGTAATTTCCATCCGCATGGCGATGCGCCGATCTACGAGGCGCTCGTCCGCATGGCGCAGGATTTCGCGATGCGCTTGCCGCTTATCGACGGGCAGGGCAATTTCGGCTCGATGGACGGCGATCCACCGGCGGCGATGCGCTACACCGAGGCGCGTCTGTCACGCGCGGCCGATGCGCTGCTCGACGACATCGACAAGGAGACGGTCGACTTCCAGCCGAATTTCGATGGCCGGCGCGAAGAGCCGAAAGTGCTCCCGGCGCGCTTTCCCAACATCCTCGTCAATGGCGGCTCGGGCATCGCCGTCGGCATGGCGACCAACATCCCGACACATAATCTCGGCGAGGTCGTCGATGCCTGCATCGCCTATATCGATAATCGCGAGATCACCATCGAGGAGCTGATGGAGTTGGTGCCCGGCCCTGATTTCCCGACGGGCGCCATCATTCTGGGGCGTACTGGCATCCATGCGGCTTACGCGCTGGGGCGCGGCTCGATCATCATGCGCGGACGTGCCGCCATCGAGGAGATCCGCAAGGATCGCGAGGCGATCGTCGTCACCGAGATCCCCTATCAGGTGAACAAGGCGCGCATGATCGAGCGCATCGCCGAGCTTGTGCAGGAGAAGACGATCGAAGGCATCGCCGATCTGCGCGACGAGAGCGACCGGCACGGTGTGCGGGTCGTGATCGAGCTGAAGCGCGACGCCGTGGCGGATGTCGTCCTGAACCAGCTCTATCGCTACACGCCGCTGCAGACGAGCTTCGGCGTCAACATGCTGGCGCTCGACGGCGGCCGGCCGCTGGTCATGACGTTGCGCGACATCATTCGCGCCTTCGTCGAGTTCCGCGAGGAAGTGGTGACGCGCCGCACCACTTATCTTTTGCGCAAGGCGCGTGAGCGCGCGCACACCTTGCTCGGCCTTGCCGTGGCGGTCGCCAATATCGACGCGATGATCGCGCTCATTCGTGCGGCGCCCGACCCGGCAACGGCGCGTGCCGAGATGATGGCGCGGACCTGGCCGGCGGAGGATGTGCTGCCGCTCATCGCGCTCATCGAGGAGGCGGGGCGGGGCGGGGCCGGCCCCGATGGAACGTATCGCCTCTCCGAAGAGCAGGCGAAAGCGATCCTCGATCTTCGCCTGCAACGTCTGACAGCGCTCGAGCGCGACAAGATCGCCGAAGAGCTCGATGGCATCGTGAAGGAGATCAAAGGCTATCTCGAGATCCTCGGCTCGCGGACGCGGCTTATGGAAGTGATCCGGCAAGAGCTGCGCGAGGTGAAAGAGCAATTCGCGACGCCGCGCCGCACCGTAATCGAAGAGATTGAATTCGAGACCGATATCGAAGCGCTGATCCAGCGCGAGGATATGGTGATCACGGTCAGCCATGGCGGCTACATCAAGCGCGTGCCGCTCTCGACTTATCGCGCGCAGCGCCGCGGCGGCCGCGGCCGCGCCGGCATGGCGGTGCGCGAGGAAGATTTCCTCTCTCAGGTCTTCGTCGCCTCGACGCACGCGCCGGTGCTGTTCTTCACCTCATCGGGACGCGTCTACAAGCTCAAAGTTCATCGCCTGCCGGTCGGCACGCCGCAAGCGCGCGGCAAGGCCATGGTCAATCTCCTGCCCAATCTGGCGTCGGGCGAAACCATCTCGACCGTCATGCCCCTGCCCGAGGACGAAGCAGCTTGGGCCGACCGTACCGTGGTCTTTGCGACTGCCAAGGGCAATGTCCGCCGCAACGCCATGACCGATTTCGCCAATGTCATGGCGAACGGCAAAATGGCGATGAAGTTCGAGGGCGACGACGCCGATGACCGGCTCATCGCCGTCGCCATTTGCGGCGCGGGCGTCGACATCCTCTTGGCCACGCGCAACGGGAAGTCGATCCGTTTTCCGGCGGAGGATGTGCGCATCTTTACGGGACGAAGCTCCGTCGGCGTGCGCGGCATCCGGCTTGGCGCCGGCGATGCCGTCATTTCGATGTCGATTCTGCGCCACGAGGACGTGCCGACGGCGGAGCGCTATGCCTATTTGCGCTTGGCGGCAGAGCGGCGGCGCGGCGGCGCGGAGGAGGTGGAGGCCCCGGCGGCCGAAGAGGGCGAGGAAAACGGGACGGCGCAGATCAGCGAAGAGCAATTCGCAGCACTCGCGGCGCGCGAGGAGTTCGTGCTCGTCGTGACCGAGAAAGGCTATGGCAAGCGCAGCTCGGCCTATGATTATCCGATCACGGGCCGCGGCGCGCAGGGGCGCGAGAACAACGACCAAAGCCGGGGGCAGGGCGCCACCGTCGCCGTGTTCAAAATCGCAAAGAATGACCAAATCATGCTGGTCACGAATGTCGGCACGCTCATCCGCGTGCCGGTCGATGAGATCAGCATTCGGCGCCGGCGCAGCGGTGGCGTTACCGTCTTCAAGGTCGGCGAAGGGGAAAGAGTCGTGGCGGTCGCGCGCCTTCCCGATACCGGCGAGGCGGTTGGCAACGGCGAAGCGGTCGAGGGTGAAGGAGAGGCTGAATCATGATGCGCATTGGCGTTTACCCCGGTACCTTCGATCCCATCACCAATGGTCACTCGGATATCATTCTGCGCGCGGTCAAGATCGTCGACCGGCTGGTGGTCGGCGTCGCGCGCAACGCCGGCAAGGGGCCGCTCTTTGATACGAATGAGCGCGTCACGATCGTGCGCGAGGAATTGGAGCATCTCGATCCCGAAGCGGCCAAGCGCATCGAGGTGCGACCTTTCGACAATCTGCTGATGCATTTTGCAATCGAGGTCGGCGCGTCCGTGATCATTCGCGGTCTGCGCGCCGTCTCGGATTTCGAATACGAATTTCAGATGGCTGGCATGAACAATCGTCTTAATCCGAACGTCGAGACGGTGTTTTTGATGGCCTCGGATAAGTATCAGTTCATTTCATCGCGTTTCGTCAAAGAGATCGGACAGCTCGGCGGCGATGTTTCGCATTTCGTGAGCGCGCGCGTCGCCATGCGCCTTGCCGAACGCTTCGGCGTTGTGCCGAAAACCCAGTGAAATCAGGCACTTTCGAAGCCTGAAATCTTGCTAGCGAATGAAATAACTTTAACTTGGATCATCGTCGGCATTGCGCCCTAATGCCGCTCGGCGGCTCCGCCGCTTGCCCGCTTCGACCCCCTTGGCGGGCGACAAAGACCCTCGGGTCAGCCCCGCCTGCACCCCATTCCTCCAGATGGCAGGCGGGGCGCCTGAGAGGTAAGATTGCTTGCCTCGATCGCGCGCGATAAGTTTCTCGACATGACTAGCGAACTTTTCACACCCATCACGCTGCGCGGGTTGACACTCCCCAACCGCATCGTCGTTCCGCCGCTTTGCCAATACAGCTCCGACAATGGTGCCGCCTCGGATTGGCATATGCAGCATCTTCCCGCCTTTGCTCTCTCCGGTGCGGGCCTCGTCGTTTTCGAGATGACCGATGTCGAGCCGATCGGACGCATCACGCCTTATTGCGCAGGCTTGTGGTCCGACGCGCAGGAAGAGGCGCTTGCGCGCGTGATCGCGTCCTGTCGCAAATACGGTCAGGCGAAGCTCGGAATCCAGATCGCGCATGCCGGACGCAAGGCGTCCTGCGTCGAGCCATGGAAGGGCGGCAAGTTCCTTCCGCCCGAGCAAGGAGGATGGCAGACGATCGCGCCATCGGCGATTCCATTTGGCGACGGCTACGGTGTGCCGCGCGCCATGACGCGCGAGGACTTCAGCCGCGTCCTCGACGCCTTCGTCAATGCGACGCGTCGCGCCGCGCGGCTGGGCTTTGATTCATGCGAGATGCATGGCGCGCATGGCTATCTCCTCTCGTCCTTCTTCTCGCCTTTGTCGAATCGGCGCGACGACGAATATGGCGGCGGGATCGAGAACCGCATGCGCTTTCCGCTCGAAGTCTTTCGCGCGATGCGCGAGGTATGGCCCGAGGACAAGCCGTTGGGCGTTCGCTTGAGCTGCGTCGATTGGGCCGAGGGCGGAACGACGATCGAGGATACGATCGTCTTCGCCAAGGCGCTCAAAGCCGCAGGGTGCGATTTCATCTGCTGCTCGAGCGGCGGCGTCGTTCCGGTCGTGCCGCCCGCGATCGGCGCTGGCTACCAGGTCCCATTCGCCGAGCGCATTCGTCGCGAGGTCGGAATTGCAACCCGGGCCGTCGGCATGATCTTCACCGGAAAGCAAGCAAACGCGATTATCGCCGAGGGGAAGGCCGATATGGTTGCGGTCGGCCGCGGCTACATCGATGATCCGCGCTGGGCCTGGCATGCCGGCGACGAGCTCGGCGTCATCCCGCCGTTTCCGCTGCAAGCCGATCGCGCGCGCAGCCCGGGCTGGATCAAGCACAAGCTCGACGCGCAAAAACGCGGTTAAGGCAAAAGCTCACTCCGGCAAGGCCGGCGCCCGGCGCCGTGGCGAGGCGGCCGTCATTTGCCGTTTCAGCTTCTCGAGCGCCGCGAGCGCGCGATCGCGTTCACGTTCGGCGCGGCGCAGCCGAGCCTGCGCCCGGACCAGCTCGCGGCGCAAAAGGATGAGGTAGGGATCGTTACGGTTCAATGACCCATCGCTCCGGAAAGGGTTTACGGTCCGCAAATGTTCTCTAGCGGCGCGACTGGAAAGCGTGCTTCCCGGCCAAAGCACAGGGGAATCGAGCGTTCTTGACCTCGTTCCGGCGTTGCGACAATGCAACACCCGCGCGAAAGAATAAATCGCCAGTGCACAGAATCTTGCTGGTGCCTCCATAGTAGCGTATGGCTAATAAAGCGCCATTGTGGGACATTATAGGGGGATGCGATGCGTCAGACGCGGAGCTTGATCTTCGGTGCGGCTTTGGTCGCAACGACCGCTTCAGCCAGCTTTGCCCAGGAGATATCTCTGCCATCCGGGCTCTACGTGCGCGGTGACGTGGGCGCGGCCATCGGCGAAGATACCGAGTTCAAGGATGGCTTTCTTAGCCCGACGACGCAGCCGAGCTCGACCGGCAATTCCTTCATCTTCGGCGGCGGCATCGGCTACCGTTTCACTCCGGCCTTCCGTTCCGACATCACCCTCGATTACATTCCGGGGCTCAATGTCAGCGGGCATAATTCGTCGGCCTCGGTCACGAACAGAGGCAATCTTTCTTCCTTCGTCGCCTTGCTGAACGGCTATGTGGACATCAACGGCTTCTTCCCAAATCTGTTCGGGCGCTTCCAGCCCTATGTCGTCGGCGGTGTCGGTGTTGCCCATAACGATCTCGGCCGGACCTCGCTGGCCGGAACGCTTGGCACGCTGAATTTGAACGGGGCCAGCCTGAACAGTAACGCGACGACGCATTTCGCTTGGGGCGTCGGCGCCGGCGTGGGCTATGCGCTCACCCCCAATTGGACGGTCGATCTCGGCTATAAATATTTGGATCTCGGCGAGATGCAATCGGGCTCTACCCTCATCAGGGCAGCCGGTACCACTGCGATTGCGCCAGTCAAGGCCGATCTACAGGCGCATACGGTGATGATCGGCTTGCGCTACACCTTTGGCGCGCCGCCGGCACCGCCTCCGGCGCCAGTGGCAGCGCCAGCAGCGCCTCCTGCACCGCCTCCTGCCGCTGTAAAGCAAGAGTTCATCGTCTTCTTCGAATTCGACAAGTCGACGCTGACGGCAGACGGGCAAAAGGTCGTCGATGCAGCCGCGGCGGCGTATAAGAAGGGTGGCAGCGCCAAGATCTCCGTCGCGGGTTTCACTGACTCTGTCGGTACGGTCAATTACAACCTCGCCCTGTCGCAACGTCGCGCCCGGACGGTCAGCGCCGCTCTCGTCAGGAACGGCGTGCCGCAGGATCAAATCGCGCTCTCGTATTTCGGTAAGGAGCGTCAGCGGGTGCCAACGCCTGATGGCGTTCGCGAGCCGCAGAACCGGCGCGTCGAGATCGATTTCTAATCCGATCGTTGTTTGGGCGGTCGCGTCGGTCGCCCAAACAGCGATTCTTTCTTGAACGGCGCGAAAGGAAGACGACCGGGGTGCCATCGGCTCAATCCCGGCGTCTCCTTAAGATGAAGATGACATTAACGCTGCTCTGACGCCGATCGGTCGGGAGCAGGCGTTAACTGTTTCTTATTGCGTTGCGACAATGCCACACCGACGGGAAAGCATGGAACGGTAGCGCCGCCGAAGCTTGCCGGTCCTGGCCGAGTGGCGTATGAGAGCGAATCGTACATTACATTTTCGGTAGGAGAATCCGATGATTCGGACGCGAAGCTTTGTTCTTGGTACGGCATTTCTGGCGGTGACTGCATCCAGCAGCTTTGCGCAAACCTACCTTCCTCAAGGTCCTTATGTCCGGCTCGAGGGCGGATGGTCGCATCCCGAAGATTTGGGTGGCGCCAACGTTTCCGGCATCCCGGCGGGCAATGCGACGCGTGACGAAGGCTACATTTTCGGCCTTGCCGGCGGATACAAATGGCAGAAATGGCGGATCGAGCTCGATGTCGATTACAGCGAGAACGATCTCGACAAGGGCACCAATGTATTTGCCGGCGGCCTCGGTACGGCGAACCTCCACGGCAGCTCGTCGAATCTCTCTTTCATGGTCAACAGCTATTACGATCTGAACACCGGCACGGCATTCACGCCCTATATCGGGTTCGGCATCGGCGGCGATAATTTCAGCCTGCATCAGGTCCGGACGGCGACGGCCGGCATCGCCAATAGCAGCGATGTCGTTTTCGCTTATCAGCCGATTATCGGCGTCGCCTACGCGATCAACGACAAGATGTCGGTCGGACTCGAGTATCGCTACTTCTCGACCACGGATCCGATCATCAAATATTCGCTGACCCCACCGGGCGGGACCTTCAAGGTCGACCCGTCGAGCCATAACATTCTCGCGAGCTTCACCTTCCATTTTGGTGCGCCGTCCGCGCCGCCGCCGACACCGGCCGCGGTTCCGGCACCCGCCGCGCCTCCGGCCCCGCCTCCTGCCGCGGCGAAGCAGGAATTCATCGTCTTCTTCGAGTTCGACAAATCGACCCTGACGACGGATGGGCAACGGGTCGTCAACGCGGCTGCCGCCGCCTACAAGACGGGCGGCAACGCCAAGATATCCGTCGCGGGTTATACCGACGCGGTCGGTACGGCCAAATACAACCTGGCGCTATCGCAGCGCCGCGCGCGGACCGTCAGCAACGCTCTCGTGAAGGATGGGGTGCCGCAGGATCAGATCGCGCTCTCGTACTTCGGCAAAGAGCATCAGCGGGTACCGACACCCGATGGCGTTCGCGAGCCGCAGAACCGGCGCGTCGAGATCGACTTCTGATCCGACCGTTGTCATGTGCAAATGAAATCGGCCCGGGCGATCCCCGGGCCGATTGCTTTTCGAATGGATACCGCTGCGGCAAGGAGGGGAGCCGCAACCCCTCTGAGGTCAGTTGCCGCGGTCGTTTTTCGATTCGTCGAAGAAACGCACGCGCTTGTAGCCCGGTCCTCCAAGCGACCGGCGTTCTACGACAGGGGTTCGCCGAACGACGGCGGGCGCGACCGGCGCGAAGCTCGATGTGGCCGCTGCGGGGCGCGAGGAGGCAGGGCGCGGCGCGCGCTTTGGCCCGGCTCCCTTCTTGGCTCCGGGGGCGCGCTTCGGGGTCTCCGGCGCCTTGCGGACCTTGAGGTGGCGGGAACCGATCACTTGGCCATCGAGCGACTGAATGGCTGCTTCAACGGCACTCGGTGGCGCCAGCGCAACCAAGCCACGGGGAGCGCGCGCCTCGTCGCCATTCGGACGCTCGATCACCGCACCAATGACCAAGCCAAAATCATCGAAGAGCGCAGCGAGGGCCGAGCCCGTAAAATCCTCGGGCATGTTTGTGACGACTATGTTGCCTTTGAATGGTGCCGCGCGCATGAAACGTCCTTTAATCTGCGTCGAGCATCATACTCATATCCAATACGATTGGCCGCAGGCTTTCGCGGAAGTCTCCCTTGCCTGCGATGCATAGACGCGACCGGAATAAAGGCTAACCCCTCAATCCCACGCCTATTCAGCGCAATTCGATTTCGCCCTCGATGGGAAGATAGGCACGATTTACATACCCGCAAATAAGAACTTTGCTCCGATTCTCCCACGACTCGGGTGATTGCCCAAGGTCAACGACCGCCAGTCTTGATCGCCTCTTTGAATTCGCGCAAGCGCTCGCTTGAATTTACATAAGCGTAGTCTTGCGGTGATGGATCGCCCGCGACCACCTTGAGGTCGATGAAGACCGGCCCTTCCAGGGCCAGGAGGCGAGGCAATTCAGAGGTGAACGCGTCAAGCGCGACAAATTCGTGGCTGTGACGGATACCCGCTTCGCGCGCGATCCCGGCAAAATTGACGCGGCCCTGGCCTGGAATCGGATGGCTGCCATTGGCCTCGTAACAGCCATTCTCGAAGACGAAGTGATAGAGGTTCCGTGGCGAGGCGTTGGCAATGGTCACCAAGCTTCCAAGATTCATCAAAAGGCTTCCATCCCCGTCGAATATCATCACCTTGCGATTTGGCATGCCGAGCGCCAGGCCGAGGCCCCAGGAGGAGCCCTGGCCCATGGCGCCGGCGGAATAGAGGTTCAACGGGCTCGGCCCAAGTCGGCGCAAATCGAGGCCGGTGTTGTAGACTGCCATGATCACGGCGTCGCCGCGGTGGCGGAGAATGGCTTCGATGCAGTCATCGCGGCGCATCATGGCGTCACCGTCTGGCCGATCAGCGCTGCGAGGGGCCGTGATGTCGCATAGGCTCGGTCGATCGCCGCTGGAAGCTGTGCGGCATCCTCGTCCCCCTCGATGCAGAAATGCTCGATGCCGAGCGCGTCGAGAATGGGCTCGACGATGCGCAAGCCGAAACTCTTCGAGCGGCTGGGCGGCACATCCGGCTCCTTGGCGAGAAGGCCGACCAGCATGCAAATCGGCTGCGCTTGCTCACAGGCGATGCCACGGATGGCATTGAGCGAATCGAGCATCCCCGTATGCTGAATGAGGAGCACCGCACGTCGCCCAGCGACCGCCAGTCCGGCGCAGACGGACACGCCTTCATCTTCCTTGCAGAGGCGGACCAGTTTAAAATTCGCGCCGCGCGCGATCGGCCAAAGCAATCCAGCGCTGGTTGTGATATCCGGGACTGCGGCGACGAATTCAACTTTCGCGCGCGTCAGCGCGGCAATGATCTCGGCACCGGCAAGCGACTTTTGCGCCATGGTATCGACCTCCCCTTCGCCTTCGACCCTAGCAAGGGCGCGGCGCTTGGCGCAAACGCGGCAGGGACGCCGCTGCGGTCCTGGCTGTTAGCTGCCGGGGGGAATGCAATAAGTCAGCGCGATGCGAGCGTCCTTGCTGAGGGCGGTTGCGGCGTTATCCAGCGAGACAGGCGGCGTGAGGACGTCGCTCGCTGGCGCCTCGTTCGGAAGGGTTTTGGACAGCCCCAATTCGCGTTGGATCTCATGCAGGATCTCGGGAGCGACCGTGTAGTTCCGCCCCCGTCGCACCGATGCCGCCACGATGATGCCGACAACATTGCCCGCCGCATTGAACATCGGACCGCCGCTGATGCCGCTCAAGCTATCCAAGCTGTCGGGATAGCGGCTGAGCTCTGTCCAGGTCAGCACGGGCGCGGTGCCGCTGAGGCGGCCGCCCAGTCTCATGCGTGCGCGGCCCATCAGCTGAGTCTCGGTGCCGCCGAGAATGCCTTTCGGGAAACCGAAGGCATAGCCGCTGTCGTCCTCCTTCGGCTCCCCTGCATCGATGGGAAGCGCAGGCGTGTCGATAGGCCGTGTCTGCAGCACGGCGAGGTCCGCGTTGGGGTCGAGAAATTTGATTTGAGCCGGAACGTTCGCGCCGTCGACGATCAGAATGATCTGCGCGCAATCCTCATTCGCGACATGCCGTGCCGTGAGCCACAATCCGTTCCCGAGCGGGAAGGATGTGCCGCGCGCGGTCAAGCCCTCGGGGATCTGCTCGATATCGACGGTGAACAAGGGAGCTTCGGAGCCGGGTCCGACGGGCTCCGGCAACGGTTCGACCGGGGGATTGTTGGCAGGCTCGCCGGGCTTTGCCTCCTTCGAGGGCATGGGTATCAGCCGTTTCCCGAGGACCTGCAAATGCTGCGGGCCGGGATAGCCCGTCTCTCCCTCGGGCGGCTGCAGGGATGCCTGCTCCGCCGGCGCGCCGCCGGTGTAGTACAGCATGATGTTGCTCAGCTTGACGTCTTCAATCGGGTAGTTCGGAATACCGCTGATGATGGAGCAGTACT
>CAYMNX010000379.1:0-8057 GCA_964391905.1 uncultured Rhizobiaceae bacterium | reverse complement strand
GCCGACGTCAAAGCCATCTGGCGCAACATCCAACTCCCAACCACCATCTCACGATGGCAACTCTGAACCTTAAAGCGCGACCGCTCTCGCGGCGCCGACACCCGTCGCTGCTTCATCTGGCGGTGATCGCGCTGTTTCTGCCAGCCGCCGCGGGTTGCGATCAGAGCAAGCCCCCGGATGATTATCTCAAAAGCGCGCGCGCCAGCCGTGCGGCGGGCGACATCTCGACCGCCATCGCCGATCTCAAGACCGCGCTGCAGAAGGACCCCAAGAATCTCGCCGCCCGGCTCCTGCTCGCTCAATTTTATCTCGACCTGCCCGATCCGATCGGCGCCGAAGCGCTGCTATGGCGCGCGCGGCAAGACGGCGCGCCCGATACGGTCATCGTCAAGCCGCTGGCGCAGGCCGAGCTACTCATGGGCAATGCGCAACTCGCGGTGAAGACCGCCGAGCTGCCGGCGGACGCCCCGCCGGAACTGCGCGCGAGCGTCCTCGCCATCAAGGCCGAGGCCTATGTCAGTCTTGGCCGCGCGCAAGACGCTGCGGACGCGCTCGAAGCCGGCCTCAAATTGGATCCGCATTCGCTCGATGTCTTGTCGGCGATGGCGCGTTACGCTTTGGCTGCCGGAAATCTCGCCGCGGCGCAGAGCCGGCTCGCCGCGGCGCAAAAGGAAGCGCCGACGGATCCGACACTTCTCGACCTCCAAGGCGCTGTTGCCTTTGCCGCGCAGGATTATCCTCTCGCGACGGAGGCTTATGAGAAGCTCTTGAAAGCCGAGCCATGGAATCTCAACGCTCGCCTCGGTTTGGCGAGCACGCAGATTTCCGAAGGAAAATCAGATCTCGCCGACGTCAATATCGAGGCCGTTTTGAAAGTGGCGCCGGGCGATCCGCGCGCCAATTATTTGAGCGCCCTCGTGGCCTACCGAAACAATGACTACGCCAAGGCGCAAGCGCGCGTCCAGCGCGCGCTCAATGCGGCGAAGAATTTCGCGCCGGCTCTGCTGCTCGCCGGCGCTTCGGCATTCGAACTGCACCAATATGAGCAGGCCAATGCCTTCCTCAACCAGTTCGTCTATCAAGTACCGCAATACGTGCAGGCACGAAAGCTGCTCGCTGCGGTGCAAATCGCCCTGGGCCGCCCCAACGATGCGGTCAAGACGCTGTCTCAGGTCATCGATCTCGGCTCGGGCGATCCGCAGCTCCTTGCCCTTATCGGCGCGGCGTCGGCGCAGATCGGCGATCTTGCCGCGGCCGATCGATATCTTCATCGCGCGCTCGAGTTGCAACCGGACAATGCCGCGATGCGCACCGAGTTGGGAATCACCCAGGTTGCGCTCGGCGAAACCGAAGCCGGCATCCAAGCGCTCGAAGAAGCGAGTCGACAGGATTCGGGAACGCTGCGCCCCGACGTCGCTCTCTTCATTGCCTATTTCAAGCAAAAGGACTACGACAAAGCGATCGAGGCGGCGAAACGGCTCGAGAAAACCTCCCCCGATGATGCCTCCGGTTTCGATCTGGCCGGCGCCGCCTATTTGGCCCAAGGGAACGAGGCGCTTGCACGCACGGATCTGCTGCGCGCGCGCGAACTGCACCCCGGCGATCCCATTGCCTGTCGCTCGCTCGCCACGATCGAGATTCGCCGCGGCGACTATGCGGCCGCCAGCCAATTCTACGGCGAGATCCTCACCGCCAATCCGCACGATGCGGGGGCTTCCGTTTCCTTGGCTACCTTGCAGGATCAGCAGGGGCTGCGAGACGACGCCATTGCCACGCTCAAGAAATCGATCGAGCAAAATTCCGATGCGACCGGCCCGCGGGTCGCGCTCGGTCGGATCTATCTCGCCGAGCACAACGAGCAGGCGGCTTTAAGCGCGGTCGAGCCCGCGCTCGCAAACTCGGCCAAGGAGCCCGGCGCGCTCGAGGTGGAAGGGCACGCTTATCTTGGACTCGGCAATGTCAACGCCGCCATCAATGCCTTCACGGCATTGGTCGACTTGCAGCCGCAATCGGGCCGAGCGCATCGCTATTTGGCGACCGCCTATTTGGCGGCGGGGAAATTCGATGTTGCGCTCACCGAGGCCAACAAGTCCGTCGCGGCGAATCCGCGCGACCTCGCCGCCAAAATGGTCCTGGCGCGCGTCTATATCGCCGCCGGCGGCGCCGATGACGAGGCGCGCTCGATCCTCGCGGAGCTTGCGAGCGAATATCCAAACAATGCCTTCATTGCCGAGCTCGAGAGCGGAATCGGGCTTGGGCATAATAGCAAGGATGCCATCGATCGGACTCGCGCGGCGCTGGCCCTGGCCAGGGCGGGACGTATCGACGAGGCGGAGGCGATGCTCAAGGATTGGCTCGAGACGCATGCTGACGATATCGCGCCCCGCGAAGCCTTGGCCGATATCGAGCTCGCCGCTGACCGACTCGACCTGGCGCAAGCGCAATATGAGGCGGTGCTGGCGCGAGAGTCGGACAACGCCGTCGCCGAGAACAATCTCGCCTGGATCCTGTCGCGCAAAGGCGAAGCGCAGGCAGCCTTGGACCACGCCGCGCATGCCGCGAGCTTGGCCCCGACCATGCCGCGCGTGCTCGACACGCTGGGTGTCGCCTATATGCAGAATCAGCGCGCCGCCGACGCGGTCGATCCGCTCGGCAAGGCCGCGCAGGCCGCCCCCGATGACACCGGCATCCAATTTCATTTCGCTCAAGCGCTTGCCGACGCCGGCGAAAAACCGCGCGCGCGCGAGCTTCTGCGCAAGCTGCTTGCCGCCAATCATGCCTTCGACGAGCGCGACAAGGCGCAAAGCCTGCTGCAAAGCTTAGGTGGATGAAGCCGGTGTCGACCGCAGGTCGGACCGTCGAATTCGCGGCGGCAAAGACGCGGCACCTTCGCGAAATGGCACTTTTTTGACCATCGCGTGAATATCGAGCTTGCAGCGGTAAGACCACTCGATCAGACTGAGTTGAAGCCCATAATGGGCAGGCAACCGTCGAACGTCCCGCGCATGATGCGGATTACCTCGATTAACCCCATTCCTCTTTGGCGACGCTTTCCCGCTGGGCCCTGTGCGGCGGCGCTCGTCCCAAACCGGACGCCGCTTGCCCGTCAAGCGGCCGACCGATGTGACGCCATATCGAACTAGCGGCCGAACAGAGAAGCGCTGGATGGAACCGACCATATCAGCGGCGCCGAGCCCCGAGGTGGAAAGCCTCGCCGAAGAACTGGCGCGCCGTTGGACGGGTTCATTTGCCACCAAGAGCTGGGCCGAGCGTTTGGAGCTTCTCAATCAACTGCATGAACAGCTGCTCGAAGATCTCGGCGATCTCGAACTTTACAGCGCGATCTCGCCGATCTTCATCCGCAAGCTGATACTGAACCTATCGGGCGGACCGGTGACCTCGGCGGCCCAGGCACATATCTATGCCAATTCCGATGATGACGGGCATCGCAAGGAGGCGGGCGATTGGCTCGCGGCGCAAGCGCCGGCGAAACGCCCGCCGAGTTGAGCTTGGCAAGGCCGCAGATCTAGCTCGGTCGCCGTGCATCATCGCCGGAAGGCGGGCAAGGGGCCGTTCGGTCATTCGCAAGTCTTAGCGATTCATTTATGATAGGGTGGATTAATGGGACCTGGCGCGAGGCGGCTTGCGCCTTCTCAAACCATGGCCATACCGCGGGGCTGAGCAATCATGAAAGTGCTGATCACGGGGGCAGACGGCTATATCGGCGCGGTTCTGGGCGCCGTGCTTCTGGAACGCGGTTTCGACGTGGTCGGCATCGACTGCGGATTCTACCGCGACGGCTGGCTGTTTAACGACCAGCGGCCGCGACCGCTGACGTTCAGCAAGGATATCCGGCGGATGACGCCGAGCGATGTCGAGGGATTCGATGCCGTCGTCCATTTGGCAGAACTGTCGAACGATCCGCTCGGCGAGCATGACGCGGCGATCACCTACGACATCAACCATCGCGGATCCGTGAATCTTGCGAATGCCTGCAAGGCGGCCGGCGTCCCGCGTTTCGTTTATACCTCGTCCTGCAGCGTTTATGGCGCGGCCGAGGACGGGACCGATCGCGATGAGCGGTCGGCGCCCAACCCGTTGACGGCCTATGCGAAATGTAAAGTTCTGGTCGAGCGCGACGTCGGCGCTTTGGCCGACGCTCATTTCTCGCCGGTGTTTTTGCGCAACGCGACGGCGTTCGGCGCCAGCCCGCGCATGCGCTTCGACATCGTACTCAACAATCTCGCGGGCTTTGCGTGGACCACCAAAGAGATCAAGATGACGAGCGACGGCACGCCGTGGCGTCCGCTGGTTCATGTCGACGATATTTGCCAAGCGATCGCGCTCGCCCTCGAGGCGCCGCGCGAGCGCATTCATAACGAGATCTTCAATGTCGGCGATGACAACCAGAACTATCGCGTTCGCGACATCGCGGAGATCGTTGGCAAGGTCTTCGAAGGTTGCACCGTCAGCTTCGGCAAATTTGGCGGTGACAACCGCAGCTATCGCGTCGGTTTCGACAAGATTCATCGGCACCTGCCCGATTTCCGCTGCCGCTGGACGGCCGAGCGCGGCGCGCAGCAACTGCACGAGGTCTTCCGCCAAATCGGCCTCACCAAAGATATATTTTTCTACCGCGCCTTCACGCGCATCGAGCAGTTGAAGCATCTGCTCGCGCTCGGCCAGATCGACAGCAGCTTCTACTGGCGGCCTGTCGTCGAGCCGGTGCAGCGGAGCCTTGCATGATCTTCGCTGCGACTGGGATCGCCGAAGCGAAGATCATCGATATCGAGGAACTCCGCGACGAGCGCGGGTTTTTTGCCCGCACCTGGTGCCAGCGCGAACTCGCCGCGCAAGGACTGGTCACCGACATTGCCCAGGAAAGCCTGTCCTTCAACCGCGCCAAAGGCACGATGCGCGGCCTTCACTATCAGCGTCCGCCGCATGGCGAGGTGAAGATCGTGCGCTGCATCCGCGGCGCCATCTACGATGTCATCGTCGATGTTCGGCCGGAATCGCCGAGCTATCTGCGCTGGGAGGGCTTCGAGCTGACCGCCGCCAATCGCCGCGCGCTCTACGTGCCGAAAGGCTGTCTCCACGGTTTCCTGACCTTGGCCGACGACACCGAGGTCGCCTATCTGATTTCGGCCTTCCATGTACCCGAGGCAGCCGGCGGCTATCGCCACGATGATCCGGCCTTCGGGATCGTTTGGCCGGCGCCCGTCAAGGTGATCAGCGAGCGCGATGCGCATTGGCCCGATTTCGAAGCCGATCCGACATCGCCCTCGGCAGCGAAGCGCTCTTCTTAGAGGTGCTCGTAGCGCGAGGCGCGCCGCTGGAGGAAGCCGACGGATTTGACGCCGATCCACAAGAAGAGCGCGATGGCGACCGCCATCGACACGAGCGCGCCGACCACGCTGTTCAAGAAGTCGAGAATCCACTGCCAGACCATGCGGACGAGGTTCATACGCTCGTGCGGGACGCGGCCCACGCTATCGCCGCTGATGGTTGCCTGCGGATAAAGGCCTTCGTAGCTCCGGCCCTCGCCGGTCAGCGATACTCTGAAAACCATGCCGCTCGACAACTCCGACACGATGGCATCGTGAAGATCCGGCGCCACATCGAGGGCGAAATTGCCGAGACCCAGAATCGAGAAAGTGGCGCCGTGCGCATCGGTGGATTTGATCTCGACGATCGAGCGCAGCAAGCTGCCGGCGACTTCGCTGTCGAGAACCAGCTTGCGCAGGTCGACATTCAACTCATCCTGATCGATGTCTTGCACCGGGGACAACGGCCGGTGTCGGTCCGATTGCTGGGGCGCTGAATTGCGATCGGACTCGTGCAAAGTTACGATTGAGTGCAGGACTTCGCGCAAGCTTCCGGCCACGGCCGATGTATCGGGCGCCGGCGCCGCGCGCGACGGCAAGAGCGCGCCCGGCGAGGACGATGCCGAGCGAAGCGGCGGCGCCGCGGCAGCGCCGTCATCGAAGGGTTGAGCGGCTTGCGGGAGGCTCGGAGGCAGAGCCAGCGGCGCGATCGGGCGTACCGTCGAGTTCGCGTCGATCGTCGGAAGTCCCGAAAGCTTAACGCCAGTGACCACGGCCGCGCCCCCCGGATCGAGCATCGAGATCGGCGAGGCGAACGCGGGACCCCCGGCCATCGACATGACGCCGAGCACGGCAAATCGCGTCAGACGCAGCATAGGCAGCGCTAAAAATGTGCGATGGAACCCAAACATGCTGGATTGCCAACCTAATATTCGCCGCGCATTCAAAAATTAGCGATCGACCTATTCTCCGCTCAATCTTGATAAATTACAATAACGGGCACCCGAAAAGCCGTGCGTCATTTTGTAGGAAATAACCAAAATCCATCGCCGAGACACGGGTAAGGCTTCGTTCACGTTAATATTTTTGGCGCCCCTACGGCTTGCGGTCTCTCGGCCGCGCGTCTACTCGGGATAGAGTGCCATCAACTGCAAGAGACGCAGATCGGCATCCTTGTCGCCCGATGCGATCGACTTGAGGTACCAGGATTTGGCCGTTGCCGGGTCGCCCGCGATCCCGCGCGCGCCGATTTGCTTGAGGAAGGTCGGATCGTAGGTCTTCCCGAGCCGCAACGCCGCGTGAGGATCGCCGGCCTCGGCTGCGAGTCCGAAATACTGGCGCGCGGCAATGATGTCGCCGCTCGCCAGCAGCTGATCGCCCCGGCTCAGCAATTGGCCGGCGTCGGCCGGCGCGGTGGGGTTAGGCTGCGGGGAGGCGATCGGTGCGGGTGCCGGTGCGGTCTCGCGCTTGAGCGGTGCCGTTGTCTTCGTTGCGGATGTCGGCGAGGTCGCCGGTGATTCGGGCGCCGGCATCGGCGCTGGCGGTGTGGTCGCCGCGGGTGGGGCCGGCGGGGGCTCCGGCGGCAAGGGCTGAATCACGGCCTTGCCTTCGTCGATGGGCGTGGGCGGCGACGCGGTGGGCGGCGTAGCGCTTGAAGGCGGCGCTGCCGTTGGTTCCTTGGGCTTTGGCGGACTTTCGCTCGACGTGCCGCCGGTATCGGACCGCAGCCGTAGCGCGGGGTTCGTATCCTGCGTCCGCAACGGCGGCGCCGCCGGATCGATCGCGACCGGAACCTGGGCGGTGGTGGTTTCGTGACGCGGCAGCACGGCTTCGAGCCGGTGGCGGAGCGTGGTGACAAAATCCACCAGCGCGGCGAACCGCGCATCAGTCCGCGCGGCATCCGTAATGCCAAGATGACCGAGGTTGAAGCCGACGACGAGGGCGATCGCGGCGAGCACGACCACGACGCCCATGGCAATAAGGCGTCGCGGGCCCTGCAGTCGCCGTGCCGACGCCGGCATCGTTTCTTCCGGGATAGAAGCTTCCGGCTCCTCGATGCGAAGCGGCCAAGGGTCTTCCCTGACGACCTGCGGCGCGGCGCGTTCCTGGACTTGTGCGTCGCTTTCATTGGTCTCCGACGCGGGCTGCTCCGTTGAACGCATGCCGTCGTCAGCAGGAGGTACGGCGCTCTCATCGATCAGAAGCGCAGCACTCTCGGCGGCTGGCGACGCAAGATTTTCGTCCTCGGAGGGCGGCGCGCCGTCGTCAGCGGTGTGCGTGGCAATCGCCGCGCTGACACCTTCCGCCGCTTGCGGTGCGGCTTCCAGATCGCTGGCGGCGTCAGGACCGCCGTCGGGTTCCTCGGAGAGAGGTGCTTCGATCGTCGTCCGGGAAAGCAGAGTCGCTTCGATCGAATCGAAGCTCGGTGGCAATTCCACCGTCCAACCCGATCCCGGCTTTTGCTCGTTCGGCGTCGCGGCGGTGATCGCATTCGTCCCGATTTGTTCCGCGGCTTCAATGTCGCTGTCATTGGCCATGGGCGCTTCTGCCGCAGGCACCGGCTCCGCGGCGACGGCCGGGCTTTCTTGCTCGGTCTCGAGCGGTGTCGTCGTCCCGGCTCGGGGCAGCTCTTGGGCGAGCGCCGCGGTTTTTTCGGCTGCATCGCTCTCAGCCGTGGAATTCGGACGCGCCGTTGCGGCATCGCTTTCGTTCGGCGATGCGCGCGCATCA
>CAYMNX010000378.1:0-3273 GCA_964391905.1 uncultured Rhizobiaceae bacterium | reverse complement strand
GTTTCGCCTTCGTGCTCTGCGCCCATGCGGAGCGAGGTGCACCGCCCAGCGCCCGTATCGCAACGCCGCAGGCGCTCGCGGCGAGGAAACGGCGCCGTGTGACGTGAGAGGACGAGACCATGACGACACCTCCGCGCTTTCCCCCGATCGATTCTGCGCCGAAACTTAGCGCGCGGGGCATGACAAAGGAGGGGCGGGTCTTCACGATTTTTCGCGCCCGCCGCGCCGCCCGCTTGCTACAGTCGGAACGGGATATCGGAGGGGCCATGACCGGCGAGGAACGCGACGAGAAGCTTCGCATCCGCGAGGTGATCGAGAATTGGGTGATCTGGCGCGATGCCGGAATCTGGGACCGGTTCAAGACCGTCTGGCATGAGGGCGCGCGCATGCATGCGACCTGGTTCCAAGGGAGCGCCGAGGATTTCATCGCGCATGCGCGCCAAAGCTGGGGCAGGGGCGGGGTGAGCTGTCATTTCCTCGGCGGCACTGCGATCGAGCTCAAAGGCGCACGCGCCATCGCGCAGACGAAGATGAAGATCGACACCCGCGGCAAGGTCGAGGATGTCGTCTGCGACATCGTCTCCACCGGCCGGTTTTACGATTTCTTCGAGAAGCGCGCGGAGCGCGGGGCCATCGTGCTGCGCCAGCCGATCTACGAGAAGGATCGGCTCGATCCCGTCGATCCCGCTGCCGTGCCGAGGCTCGATCGCCAGCTGCTCGACGCCTTTCCCGAAGGCTACCGCCACCTCGCCTATATCCAAACCAAGGCGGGATTCGCCGTAAAGCGCGACATGCCGGGCCTTCATGGTCCCGAGGTCGAGCGGCTCTACCGGGCGGGCGCGCAATTCCTCGCCGGCGGTCCGGCGATCTATGATTAGGCAACTCGGTAATTAGGCAATGCCGCCGCGCGGCATCGCGGTCGCGCTGCGTCGAGATGCCACGCTGCATCGCGTCGGAAAGCACCGCAATTGTAAGGGCACGTTTACCTTTCTTGCGGGTTTTCCGACATAAAGTCGAATGATGCTCGAGACGAAGGTGCCATACCTCGCGGCCGAGATTCCCGTGATTCCGGTGGGAAAGCTGCCGAGCCTTGAGCTCTGCCTGCACGCGCCCGAGCGGGTTCACGCGCTCGTGACCGAGGCGCTGAGCGGGCGCAGCCATCCGCTGCTGCCGCTTGCCACGCGCTTCGTCGATTGGCTGTCGCATTCTTGGCTTGTCCGCCAAGCCAATCCCTATCTCGAGGAGATCCGCCACGTTGCCGCCGCAATCGGCCGGCCCGGCAGCTTCTTTCTCAATATCATCTATGAATGGGCGTGCTCGACCAGCGTGGCGGCGGATCCGGCCGGCGATGGCGCGCGCATGATCCGCGTCCTCGATTGGGGGCTTTCCGGGATCGGCCGCCACGTCGTGGTGGCGCAGCACGAGACGCCGCACGGCCCCTTCTACAGCGCGACCTGGCCTGGCTATGCCGGCGTGCTGACCGGCATGGCGCCGGGCCGCTTTTCCGCCGCCATCAACCAGGCGCCGCGGGTTCCGGCATTGGGGCATCGTGGCCTCGACGAGATCGTGACGCGGCTGAGGCTGCTGTTCTCGCGCGGGGCGCTGCCCGCCACGCATCTGTTGCGCCGCGCCTTCGAGGAGACGGCCGATTTCGATACGGCGCTCGCGCTTCTCGCGGATGAAAGCGTCGATGTCGCGATGCCCGCCATCTTCATCCTCGCCGGCGTCGAGCCGCATCAATGCTGCGTCGTCGAGGCGCTGGGCACGCTGCGCCGCGTGCACCGCGCGGATGGCGCAAGCGAAGGCGTGCTCGGCGTTGCTAATCAATGGCTGAGCCCCGATCTCGACGGCGCGCCGCGCAACGAATCGATCACCACCGGACCGCCGATGACGCCGGCGGCGAACAACGCCATGCGCGCCGCGATGATCCGTGCGCTCCAAGAGGGCGATTTCACCGGGGTGGCCGATCTCGAAGAGCCGGTTCTCAACAGCCACACGGTCATGGTCGTCGCGGCGAATGCCAAACGCGGCGAAATGACGGTGGAGGCGCTCGACCCGCCGGCGGGGGCGATCATCCCGCGCGTCGTCGCGCGCGTCGCCATTCGTCACGACGCGGTGTGAAGCAACGCTACTCGGGCGCGCGATAGCCGCCCATCTCGGCCGATTTCAGCGCGGCAACGCCGCCTTTCGAGCGATCGTAGCGGCCGAAGCTCGCCGGCAACGCCGAAGCATCGCCAAACAGCGCGAGAAACCGCGCGCGCGAGATCCAGAACTCGCGCCGCTTGCGGTCGAATTGCCGATCGTCGAGTGTCCGCGGGTTATGCGCCCAGGTCAGCAACCAGAGCCACACGTTGTCGAGAAAGCGGATGACGAGTTGCGGGCCGGTCGGGGCGCTCGCAATCGGCTCGAACCCGATCTTCAGAAGCAAGCGGGCGAGAGCGCTCGTCGGTCGCTGGCGGGCGATCGCCGGTCTCATGCAGAGGGCTCGGACGGCGTCGAGCTCGTGATTGGCGGCGATATGGAGCGCAAGGCGATGCAAGCTCGAGAGGGTCTGGCGCCGCATGCGCACCGCCCAGCCGAAATCGGCGCCCTCGAGCGGCATCAGCTGCTCGTTCCAAAGATGCAGCTCCATCACCACGTCGCCTGGTGCGATATGCGTTCCATCCGATAGAACGATCGGGTGATGCGCGTGGCCGAGTTCGATCCGGAGCAAACCATCGCTTGCCGTTTCGAATTCGGTGATCCCGCAAAGCGACCGCAATGCCGCGTCGGTCGTGCCGACCAGCCAGCGAAGGCAGCGTCCGGGTATCGATCTGCGCACAACCCCCATGATGGAGAGCATCATAGCGCCAGATCAATTCATTTAATTTAAGAGGCGATCGAAGGCGCCGATGCGAAAACGCTCGGGCATCACCAGCGTGAGGGTATCGCCCTCGTACTTGTTGGGCACTTTCGGAATCGGCGATGCCGCGCGGATCATCTTGAGCGCGGCGTTGTCGAGCAGCGCATAGCCCGAGCCCTGCTCGATCCAGACATCGAGGATGGTGCCGTCGCGCGCGAATTTGAAGCCGATGGAAACGATGCCTTCCTCGCGGTTTTTGACCGCTTCCTCGGGATAGATGCGGAAGCGTGTGATCCAGCGGCGGACCTGCTCGAGATAATCATCGCCGGGGCCATCGCGCGCGCCATCGCCAACCGCGGCGCGCCCGGCACCTTCCTCGCCGCGCCCGCGTCCACCAACGCCCTGCGGCGCCTGCGCATCGCTCGTCTGCG
>CAYMNX010000377.1:0-14089 GCA_964391905.1 uncultured Rhizobiaceae bacterium | reverse complement strand
CGCAGCGCGGTGCCGCCATTCTCGATCGACTGGCTGCCCGAGATGTGGCCTTCATTGGGACTCTTGCCGGTCTCGGTCGGCGCGACGTGGAGGCGATCGAAAGGAAGATCGAGCTCGTCGGCGGCGATCTGCGCCAGCGCCGTCACCGCGCCTTGCCCGAGCTCGACCTTGCCGGGAAAGATCGTCGCACTGCCATCGGCATCCAATCGCAGCCACGCATCGAGCATGCGATTGGCGTTGAGGCTGCCCGGTAGCCGCGACGGCGCGTCGGCCGCGGCCCAGCGCGGCGCCAGACTGAAAGCGACCACGAGCGAGCCGACGGTCTCTCCGAATTGGCGGCGCGTGAGACGCGGACTTCTCATAGCGCCTTGTCCTTGGGGCTTGCCTCCTTCGCAGCGCGCGCGACCGCGCGCAGGATGCGATGATGCGTGCCACAGCGACAGAGATTGCCGGCAAGCGCCTGCCGTATGTCGGTCGTGCTCGGATGCGGATTGCGCGCGAGCAGCCCCCGCGCCGTCATGATCATGCCGTTGATGCAGTAGCCGCATTGCGCCGCCTGCTCCGCCATGAAGGCGCGCTGCAATGGATGCGGCTTCGCCACCGTGCCGAGTCCTTCGATGGTGAGGATTTCCTGGTCGCGAACCATGGCAACCGGCAATTGGCACGAGCGTATCGCCGCCTTCCCCATCACCACCGTGCAGGCGCCGCACTGGCCGAGGCCGCAGCCGAATTTGGCGCCGTTCAGCGCGAGATCGTTGCGCAAGACATAAAGAAGCGGCGTGTCGGGCTCGACCTCGACCTCATGCGTTTGACCGTTGATCTTGAGAGCGAATTTCTGCGGCATTTCGCCTCGCTTGCCGCCCTTTGTGCATCGCACACCAGGGGGATGGCATTTACCATAAATGAATCCCTATCATCGAGTCGGAACGCTGTCCATTACGCGAAGTCAAAATTTACGATTGGCTCGTAAAGTCAGCGCGCGAGGCTCCGATAGCAATTGGCGCGTGAGACTCGCGCCTCTGGTTGGTAAGTGCGTTGTGAGCGGACAGCAATTCAGTACCGCGCCGCCGGGTCAACCGGCGGCGGCAAAGGAAGGAACGCATGAATACGAAACCGCGGGAGCCGGCTCCCGAGAAACCGGCGAAGAAAGACGATTCGACCGTTGCCACGCGCGACGATAAGCGGGACGCACGGACCTTGCCCGACCATTGGGTCGAGCGCCCGGATTGGCACGGCGCCGGCGTCGTCGGCGAGAACCATACCGACTGACGACCGCGAAGCCGCGGTCAAAGAGGATTGACAGCCCCGCAATCCTCCCCATGCTCGGCCGTGGCGTAATGGGGGGCGACTTTGGATCGGCATAATAATTTTGATGCCTTGCGGCTGGTCGCGGCCGGAAGCGTAATTTTTTCGCATGCCTTTCTCCTGGGCGAAGGCACGCAGGATCCGGAGCCGCTGATACGACTGACCGGCGGCCAGACGGTTCTCGGCGTGGTCGGCGTCTTCGTGTTTTTCACCATCAGCGGCTTTCTCGTCACGCAGAGCTTCGAGACGACGCGCGCGCCGCTTCATTTTCTCGCAAAGCGCGCGCTCCGCATCTATCCGGGGCTTCTCCCCTGCCTCTTCCTTTCGGCCTTCGCGCTTGGCCCGTGGATGACGAACCTGCCGGCCGCGGATTACTTCCGCGATCCGGCGCCCTATTTCTACATCATCAGCAATCTCAGCATGGTGATGCCGACGCATACGCTGCCCGGCGTGAGCTTCAGCGATTTCAGCGCCGGCGGCGTAATCGATGGCCCGCTGTGGACGCTGCCTTGCGAAGTCGCGATGTATCTCATGGTGTTCGCGCTGGGCATCCTGCGTCTGCTCCACCTTCGCGTCATGGCGGCGCTGATCGCCATGGGATTGGCCGGGATATGGTTCGATACCGCCTCGAGCGAGTATTTCATCGGCAGCGCTTTATGGCTCCTGCCCTTCTTCGCCGTCGGGATGGCGCTCTATCGCCTGCGCGACAAGGGCATCTTCCGCCCATCCTTGGCATTGATCGCCGCCGCCGGCCTCGCGATAAGCGTGCCGCTCCACGCCTTCATTCTCTTCTTCCCGATCTGCGGCGGCTATCTCATCATCTATCTCGCTTTGAATCGGCGCCTGCCGATCGTCAAAGCCGCGCGGTTCGGCGATCTTTCCTATGGGCTCTACATTTATGGCTGGCCGGTCGAGCAAGTCTTGGTGCGGCTCAATGGCGGCAGCATGGGTTGGGCAAGCCTCTTTGCGCTGTCCCTGCCGATCACCGCCGCGATCGCCTTCCTCTCCTGGCACCTGATCGAAGCGCGTGCGCTGCGCCTCAAGCCGACCTGCGCCCGCGCTGCCGAAATCCAACTCCTCTCGATGTGAGTGGAGCGCGCTTATGCGCCGCGCTGCAGCGACGCCGCCGAGCGCTGCAGCCATTGCCGCATCTCATGCGGCGAGGAGAGGCGCCATGAGGCGAGGCTGTCCGCCGGCGGGCCGACGCGGATGGCGTAGCCGCCCCGCGCCAGCGACGCGGCAAAACCGTCCTCGTCGGTGCCCGCATCGCCGGCGAAGATGGGCGTGCGGCTCATGAAGGGCGGCTCCGTCATGAACCAGTCGAGGGCCGAGCCCTTGCTGACGCTGCGCTGCTTGACATCGAAGACGAGGTGCCCCGGCACGACCGTGAAATCGGCATTGCTTTGCGCGAGCGCCTTTTCGAGGAGGCGCCCCAGCGCATCGCGATGCTCTTCGGCGCCGCGATAATGGACGGCGGCGCTCAGCTCCTTGTTCTCGATGCGAATGCCCGGATGGTCCGCAGCAAAGGCATAGACGGGCGCGAGGATGGTTTGGAGCGCCGAGCCTTCGGGCGCGAAGACGCATTGGCTCTGGTTGCGGCGCGCTTCGGCGCCATGTTGCCCCGATACCGGCAATTTGAGGGGCGCGAAGATCCGATCGACATCGGCGATGCGCCGGCCGGTGATCAAGGCCAAGGCGCCGCCCAGCGCCTCTCGCAAAGAGGCGAGCGTCTCGCGCAGCGACGGCGGAACCGCGACGCTCTCGGGCGTCGGTGCGAAGTCGAGCAGCGTGCCGTCGATGTCGAGAAAAACCGCCCAGTTCCGGCCGATCAACGGCAAGGTTTCAGCCATATCGCCCATTCACCACCCATACTGCCAGCCTAGCGCCAAGGGTGCTCTTCAATCGGGCACGAGTATGGCCAAGTCGGGGCAATCGAGCCACACCCAGCGGACCTCATCGCCGTCGTCGCGGGAGGCTGCAATCGACGCGGACCAGCTCCTTGAAGCGCGGGGTTGCCTTGGCGGGCCGTGTCTTTAGACTGTCGCTCATGGATCGGAACCCACCTCTCGCGCGCCAAGATCTCTTTCCCCCCATCGAGCCCTACGCCACCGGAATGCTGAAGCTCGACGAGCTTCACACCATGTATTGGGAGCAATCGGGCAATCCCAACGGCGTTCCGATCGTATTCCTGCATGGCGGTCCCGGCGCAGGTTCGACGGCGACGCATCGCCGGTTTTTCGATCCCTCGCATTATCGCATCGTGGTTTTCGATCAGCGCGGTGCCGGCCGCTCGACGCCCCTCGGATCGCTCGAGCGCAATACCACCCGGCACCTCATCGCCGACCTCGAGGCATTGCGCCAGCACCTCAATATCGAGACCTGGGCCGTCTTCGGCGGCTCCTGGGGCTCGACCCTCGCCCTTGCCTATGCCGAGGCCCATCCCGAACGCACCCGCGCCCTGATCCTGCGCGGGATTTTCCTCTGCCGCCAAGCCGAGATCGACTGGTTTCTCTACGGTATGCGCACGGTCTTCCCCGAAGCATGGCGCGCCTTCGCCGGCTTCGTGCCGGAAGCCGAGGCCGGCGATTTGCTCGGCGCCTATTACCGCCGCTTGATCGATCCCACCCCCTCGATCCACATGCCCGCGGCGCGCGCCTGGAGCACCTATGAGGGCGCCTGCTCGACTTTGTTGCCGAGCCCCGATACCGTCGCGGCTTTCGGTGAAGACCGCATGGCTTTGGGGCTGGCCCGCATCGAGGCGCATTATTTCCGCTTCAATGTAATCGGCCCGGCGGAGGATCTGGTCGCGCGGATCGAGCGCATCCGCCACATTCCCGCAACGATTGTCCAAGGGCGCTACGACATGGTCTGCCCGATCGTCAGCGCCGACGAGCTGGCGCGAGCCTGGCCGGGAGCCGAATACATCGTCGTCCCCGACGCCGGCCATTCGGCCATGGAGCCGGGCATCCGCGTTCAGCTGGTCGGGGCGACCGAGAGGCTGAAATACCTGCGCTGACGATAGTTTAGCCCTTGCCTCGAAGACCCCGTCCCCTAAGATGCGGCCGTTAACCATGGCATGATGAGGGTCAGAATGAGGGGGTGGTTCGGCCGGGCTCTTTTTGCCGTGGGTCTTGTCGCGTCGGTTGCGGGGGGCGGCACGAGCGCCAGGGCCGAGTTCGGCGGCTATATCGCGGGCGGCCTCGGCGCCTTCGATTTTCTCCACAATTACACGGCGGCGCAGGCCCGGCTCGAATTCCGCTTCTCGCAAAGCCTGTTCTTCCTCAAGCCGCTCGTCGGCACTTTCGTCACCAATAAGGGCTCGGTCTTCACCTACGGCGGGTTTCGCGTCGAGATACCGCTCGGCGGACGATTCGTGCTCATCCCCATGGCGGCGGTGGGCGACTACGAAAGGGGCCACGGCAAGAATTTGGGCTCGCATGTCGAATTCAAGACGGGCGCCGAGCTCGACGTGGTTTTCGACAACGGCATCCGGGTGGGCCCGGTCTTCGATCACATCTCCAATGCGGGCCTGACGAAGCAAAATCCCGGCGAGGAGAACATCTTGCTGATGGTGTCGGTCCCGCTCGGCATGATCACTGGCTCGGGCCGTTGAGGGCGGGCGAGCCGCACCACGGAGCTTACTACCCCGTTAACGCCCATTAACTATCGTTCAACTCGGCCGCGCTATATCTCGCGATGCCGATTGCGGCGCCGTATGGATTTGGGGGCTCGCATTTTGCACGACCACGACAGAGCCGTGCTGATCGTCGAAGATCACGCCGCGATGCGCCGCATCCTGCGCGGGGTCCTGGCGCATCTCGGCTTTGATGCCATCGAAGAGGCGAAGGACGCCGCCGGCGCGCTCGAGAAGATGCGCGAGCGCAAGATCGGCCTCGTCCTTGCGGATCTCGATATGGTTCCGGTATCGGGGGTGGAGTTCGTGAGAGCGATCCGCGCCCACGCGTTGCTGAAGGATACGCCCGTCATCGTCACGACGGCGCAGGGCGATCGCGACCAGATCCTGGCGGCGCGAGCGGCGGGCGCCAATAGCTATATCGTGACGCCCTTCAAAGCGGCTGCATTGAAGCAGAAGATCGACGCGGTCTTGACGGCGCCGCCGATCTTGTAAGGATCAGCGGAGGTTCACGAGCCTTCGCGCGGCGTCCTCTGTCCGGCCGGCACCAGAAAAGCGAGCGCCAGGGCGAGCGCCGCAAAACCCACGACCACCATGTAGACCGTGGTGAGAGAGGCCGCGATCGCATCGCTCAAGCGCTCGAGCTGATCGGGCGCCATCGCCGCGCGCGACACCGGATCCATCAGCCGGTCGATCGCATCGCGCCCTTCCGGCAGGCGGCGCGCGAGGCTCCAATTGCTGACCCCGCCCAAGATCGCCGCGCCCAGCGTCGACCCGAATTGCCGCATGAAGAGATTGCCCGAGGTAGCGGAGCCGCGCTGGTCTCTTCGTACGGCATTCTGGGCCGCAACCAGGAAAGTCGTGTTGCTGAAGCCGATGCCGAAACCGATAAGGGCGCCGCTCGCAAAGCCCCAGACCGGCCCGCGCTCCGGATTGAGCATCACCAGCATGACCGCGCCGATGACGAGCAGGGCGCTGCCGAAGATCGCCATGCTGCGATAGGTGACGCGGACGAGCAACCGCCCGGAGAAGGCACCCACGATCGTCCAGCCGAGCGACTGGCTGATGAGGGTGAAGCCCGAGACGATCGGGCTCTTTCCCATCACGCCTTGAATGTAGGGCGGGATGAACACGATCACGCCCATCATCACCATGCCGATCGCGAGCGAGCCGATATTGGTGGTCGAGACGATGCGGTTGCGCCACAACTCGAGCGCCACCATCGGCTCGGGGACGCGCTGCTCCCAATAGGCGAGAAAGCCGAGCGCCGCCGCTGCGATCGCGAGCAAGGCGATGATGATGCTTTGATCGAGCTGCGCGAATTGCACGAGCATCAGCAGCAGCGCGCCGACGCCGACCACCATCAGCATCGAGCCGAGATAGTCGACGCGATGCGGCCGCGATTCGATGCGATCGTGGTAGGTCAGCATCAGGATGACGATCATCGCCACGCCGGGCAGCAGATTGATCCAGAAAACGGAGCGCCAGCCGAGACTCGCCGTCAGCAGCGCGCCGATGAGCGGTCCCGACAGCGCCGACACGCCCCAAATGGCGTTGAGATTGCCCTGGATCTTGACGCGCTCTACCGGCGGGTAGAGATCGCCGATGATGGTGAGCGCGAGCGGCTGCAGCCCGCCGCCGCCCAGCCCCTGCACGAAGCGAAAGGCGATGAGTGGAATCATTCCCCAGGCAGCGCTGCACATCAGCGTGCCGAAGAGGAAGAGGCCGGTCGCGGTGATGAGCAGCCCTTTGCGGCCCCAGAGATCGGCAAGCCGTCCGTAGATCGGAATCGCCACGGCCTGGGACAAGAGATAGGCCGCGAACACCCAGCTGATGAGGTCGAAGCTGCCCAGCGCGCCGACGATCGACGGCATGGCCGTCGCCACGATCGAGGATTCGACCGAGACCATGAAGATCGCAACGCAGCAGGCGCTCACGACCCAGCGGCGTTGCGCGCGCGAGATCTGCAACGATTCGGCAGTGCCGGATGATTCGGGCATCGTTGTTCTGGCGTTTCCTGGCGGCGCACCATAACCCAAAATCGCGCAGTGGGCGATTGACAGGCGCGATCGGTTCGGCTTGCCTGCCTTGCGTGAACGGAATGACGAATCCCGAGCCTATAACCGCCGCTTTGCTCGAGCGCGCGCGCGCCCTCGTCCCGCTCCTCGCCGAGCGCGCGGCCGCGGCCGAGAAAGCGCGGCAGCTGCCTGAGGCGACCATCACGGCGCTTCATGAGGCGGGGCTCTTCCGGCTCTTTCAGCCCGCGCGCTACGGCGGCACCGAAGCACCGTTTCGCGCCTTCGTCGAAATCGGCGCCATTCTCGGTCGGGGCTGCGGCTCCACCTCCTGGGTGTTCAACAATCTCGTCTCGCATAATTGGATGCTCGGCTATTGGCCGGAGGCGGCGCAGGACGAGGTCTGGAAGACTTCGCCGCGGGCGCTCATCGGCTCTTCCTTCATCTTCCCCGCTGGCCGCGCCGAGAAGACAGCGAAGGGCTACCGTCTCTCGGGACGCTGGCCGTTTTCGAGCGGCATCGACTTTGCCGATTGGATGATGCTGGCGGCGCCGGTCGAGACCCAAGCCGGCAAGCCCGAGCCGCGCTTCTTTCTCGTGCCGCGTCGACACTGCACCGTCATCGACAATTGGCAAGTGATGGGCTTGGCGGCGACCGGCAGCAAGGACGTCGCGGTCGATGGCATCGAGGTTCCCGAAGAGCTGAGCCTGGCCGCGACGCTCGGCAAGGGCGATGCCCATCCCGGCAGCAAGATCAATCCCGGCCCGCTCTACCGGCTCGCCTGGTACGCTCTTTTCGGCTTCGTCAACGGCGCGACGGCGCTCGGCATCGCGCAAGGCGCGACCGGAGAATTCACGACTGCAACGCGGGCGCGCGCGGCAACGGCCTCGGGCCGGCATCTCGCCGATTTCGCGACCATGCAGCTGCGCCTGGCCGAGGCCGCGACTTTGGTCGATGCCGCGGAGACGCTGATGCTCAAAGGCTGCGATGAAGCGATGCGCATCGCCGCCTCGGGTCGCGCCGCGAGCGATGAGGAGAAGACGCGCTGGCGTCGCGACGGCGCTTTCGCCACGCGCATGAGCGTGCGCGCCGTCGATCTTCTTTTCACGGGCGCCGGCGGAAGCGCCATCGCCGAGACCCATCCGCTGCAGCGGGCGCTGCGCGATGCGCATGCGGCGCAAGGCCATATCGGCCTCAATTGGGATCTGAACGGCACGATGTATGGCCGCGTCGCCCTCGGCCTCGATCCCGACTTCCCGCTGCTTTAATTCCGATTCAGCGGCAGCCGCTCGCGCTCGGCACGGCGACGCCCGCCATGCGCGCGCGGATAAGCGCGGCGCGCCCGACGATATAGGCGGTGGGGTCCGCCGGCGACCAGCGCCGCGGATTGGGCAGCACGGCGGCGAGCAGCGCCGCATCGCGGACGCTCAGCGCGGCGGCCGATTTGCCGAAATGCGTCTTCGCCGCCAGCTCGGCGCCGTAGATGCCGTCGCCCCATTCGACCTCGTTGAGGTAAACCTCCATGATGCGCTCCTTGCTCCAGGAGAGCTCGATCAGCACCGTGAGATACGCCTCGATGGCCTTTCTCACAAAGCTGCGTCCCGGCCAGAGGAAAAGATTCTTGGCCGTCTGTTGGCTGATGGTGCTGGCGCCGCGTAGCGCATGGCCGGCGCGCCACGACTGCCACGCGGCGTTGAGCTGATCCCAATCGAAGCCGTGGTGGATGCAGAACTTCTCGTCCTCGGAGGCGATGACGGCGCGGATCAAGGCGGGCGAGATGCGCGCAAGGGGCACGAAGCGCTCCTTGATCGGCGCGCCCGAGACCGCGCGGATCACCATCAGCGGCGTGATCGGCGGCGGCACGAAACGGTAGACGAGAATTGGCAGCACCGGCGCCGCCAGCGCCGCGAGCAAGAGGAGAGCAATGATCCGCCCGATCCGCGGACGCAGACGGCGCGCCTTGTCCGGTTTGGGCTTCGCCCCGCGCTTCCAGGACGTCTCTTCGCTGAGGGAAGCGGGGCGAGGTGGTGTCATGGCGGGAAAAGCATAGAGGGCTGCGGCCCGCCCGCCAAACCAATCGTGCATGGCTTCGTGCGCATGCAGCAATGGATCGCCACGAATTACAACGATTTAACTATTGACGATGAAAGCCGAACAGTATTTTTTCGGCCGCTTGACAGGACCAGTGGCCGCCGGGAGCAAATAGGTCGGGCCTGCCAGAGAAGAAACGCAACGGGGACCGCTATGATACGTAACTTGTTCCGGGTCGCTGGCTTGTTCCTCGCTCTGACCCTCGGATCTCAAGCTTTCGCCGCCGATAGCAATACGACCACCCACATCAAAGGGCTTTGGCTGACGACCGACTTCCCGTCGGTAGCCGCGCGCGCCGGCGACAGCACCACGATCAAGATCAAGCTCCAGAATTACGGTCTGCCGCCGCAGCGCGTCGCCTTGTCCGTCGATGGCTTGCCGAGCGGCTGGAAGGCTGCCGTGCTCGGCGGCGGCGCGCCGGTTACCGCGGCGATGCCGGCGACCGACGACAATGTGCAGCTGCAGCTCCGTCTCGACATTCCGCCCGGTCAATCCGGCACGCAAAGCATCACCTTGCGGGCGAAAGGCCAGGATGCCAGCGCGAGTCTCCCGATCGATGTCAGCATCGGCGAGGTGCTCCCGGCGAAGCTTGTCCTGAAGCCGAAGCTGCCGTCGCTGATCGGCACGGCGAAAACCAGTTTCGAATTTCAATTCAACGTCGCCAATCAGAGCGATCGCGATCTGATCGTGAAGCTCGCGGCGCGCGCGCCGCAGGGATTCCAGACCACCTTCTCCGAAGCCTATGGCTCGCAGGAGATCGCCTCGATCCCGATCGAGGCCGGCAAGGACAAGGACCTGAAAGTGAAGGTGCAGCCGCCGGCGCAAATTCCTGCGAATTCCTATCCGGTCTCGGTCCAGGTCTCGGCCGAGGATGCCAGCGCCGAGGCGACCATGACCATGCAGATTACCGGCCAATCGCAGCTGAAATTGACCGGCCAGGACGGGCGGCTCTCGACCACCGCCGTGGCGGGCGTAGCGACGCCGGTCGCGCTGACGCTCAGCAATGACGGGAGCGCGCCGGCAAAGGAGATCTCGCTCAGCTCCTCGCCGCCTTCCGACTGGAAGGTCACCTTCCAGCCCGACAAGATCGGAGAGCTCGATCCGGGACAGAAGGTCGATGTGCAAGCGCAGCTCACGCCCTCGGACAAGGCGGTGGCGGGCGATTACATGACGACCTTCCGCGCCAATGGCAGCGGCAGCGATTCGAGCTCGGCCGATATCCGCGTCACGGTTTCGACCTCCACCATGTGGGGCATCATCGGCGTCGGCATCGTCGCCATCGCCTTGCTGATCGCGGTCGGCGCCGTGGCGCGATTCGGCCGCCGCTAGACGGTACGGCATTTCCATGGGCGTCATTGCGAGCGCAGCGAAGCAATCGAGGGCCGCCGATGAGACCCCCGGATCGCTTCGTCGCTTCGCACCTCGCGATCACGGGATAAGCAAGGCGAAGCAGGTTTCGTTGAGAACCGGGACGAGGCCCCCCGAGCGGAGCATGCCATGAGCGACACGGTAATTGCCGCCAAGGGGCTGAAGAAGCTTTATGGCCGCACGGCCGCGGTGAACGGCATCGATCTCGCGATCGAGCGCGGCGAGATCTTCGGCTTGCTCGGCCCCAACGGCGCCGGCAAGACGACGACCATCCTGATGCTGTTGGGTCTGACCGAGGCGAGCGACGGCACGGTCGAGGTAGCAGGCTTCAATCCCATGCGCGAGCCTTTGGAGGTGAAGCGCCATGTCGGCTATCTGCCGGACTCCGTCGGCTTCTACGACAACCTCACCGCGCGCGAGAATTTGACCTATACGGCGCGGCTCGCCGGGCTCGACCGCGACACGGCATCAAAGCGCATCGAGGAAGCGATCGGTCGGGTGCGGCTCTCGGACGTCATCGATCGTCGCGTCGGCACCTATTCGCATGGCATGCGCCGGCGCCTGGGCCTCGCCGAAGTGATCATGAAGAATGCCGAGGTCGCGATCCTCGACGAGCCGACCTCCGGCCTCGATCCGCAAGCGACCTTCGAGTTCCTCGAGATGATTCGCGGCTTGAAGGCGGAGCGCGTCGCCGTGCTGCTCTCCTCCCACCTGCTCGATCAAGTCCAGGCGGTGTGCGATCGCGTCGCGCTTTTCAGCCACGGCAAGATCGCGATCGAGGGCACGGTCGCGGCACTGTCGCAAAAGGTGCTGGGCGGCGGCTATACCGTCGATATCGAGGCAACCGGCCCCGACCTGCCGCGCCTCCTGTCGCAGATCCCGGGCGCGCAAAGCGTGACGCCGGCAGGCGTCGACAAATACCATCTCATCGCGGGGCGCGATATCCGCGACGAGGTCGGCAGGGCGATCATCTCCGCGGGCGGATCGTTGCGGCGGCTCGATCACGTCGAGCCGAGCCTCGATACGATCTACCGCCACTATTTCGAGGGCCAGCATGGCACGGCGTAGGGGTTCGGTCTGGACCGGCTGCGGCACGGTCTTCCTCAAGGAATTCGCCGATCATCTCGGCAGCGGCCGCATGCGCGTGCTCGAATGGCTGGTGCTCTTGACCGGAATCGGCGCGATCTATACCGCGATCCAGGATCTGAAGAACACCACCTCGCAGGACCCGTTTCTGTTCCTGCGCCTCTTCACCGACGCGCACGACCCGCTGCCGTCCTTCATGGCGGTGCTGGGCTTCCTCATCCCGCTGGTCGCGATCGGCCTCGGCTTCGATGCGATCAACGGCGAATTCAACCGTCGCACCATGAGCCGGATTCTGGCGCAGCCCGTCTATCGCGACGCGCTGCTCCTCGGCAAATTCTTCGCCGGGCTCGCGACCTTGGCCGTGGCGCTCGTCACGCTGTGGCTGCTCATCATCGGGCTCGGGCTTTTAACGTTGGGCATACCGCCGACGGGCGAGGAAGTGGCACGCGGCGTCGCCTTTCTGATCGTCGCGCTCGCCTATGGCGGGTTGTGGCTTGCGGTCGCGATGCTGTGCTCGGTCATCTTCCGCGCGGCCGCGACCTCGGCGCTCGTCGCTTTGGGGCTCTGGCTCCTGATGAGCGTGCTCTGGCCCCTGCTCTCGCGTTTCCTCACCGAGGCGATCTTTCCGACCACGCCGCTCAGCCTGCTGGTGGGTCCCTCCTATGAGCAGATCGTCTTCCAGCAAACCCTGGCGCGGCTCTCGCCCAACACGCTCTTTGCCGAATCGCTCCTCGGCCTCCTCCACCCCTCGACCCGCGCGCTGGGGCCTGTCTTCATGGATCAGCTCCAAGGCGCGGTGCTCGGCAATCCGCTGCCCCTGGGTCAGAGCCTCCTGCTCGTCTGGCCGCAAGTGACGGGCCTCATCGCCGGCGTGATCGTGCTCTTCGTCGCGGCTTACGTGATCTTCCAGCGCCAGGAAGTGCGGGCTTAGGCATCCGCCTTTCCGCTGCTGGCGAGGGATCGGGCGCCGGTGCTACTATTCAAGAACGAAATCCCTGGGGAGGGACGCCATGTTCTTGAAGAATTGCTGGTACATTGCGGCCGAATCGCGCGAAGTGTCGCGCGAGCCCTTCGGGCGCGTTCTGCTTCATGAGCCGGTGCTGCTCTATCGCCGCGCCGACGGAACGCCGGTGGCGCTCGAGGATCGCTGCTGCCATCGCCGCGCGCCGCTCCATAAAGGCAAGGTGATCGGCGACACCATCCAGTGCGGCTATCACGGCTTCACCTTCGACGCGTCGGGCGCCTGCGTCGCCATCCCCGGCCAGGACCGCGTGCCGCCCAGCATCGGCGTGCGCGCCTATCCGGTCTGCGAGCGCCATCGCTACATCTGGATCTGGATGGGCGAGAAGGAAAAAGCCGATCCGGCGCTCATTCCCGATTTCCACTACACCGACGATCCGAACTGGGCCGCGGTCGGCGCGTGCCTTCATGTCGATGCGAACTACCTGCTGCTGGTCGAGAATCTGATCGATCTCTCGCATGTGCCCTTCGTTCATTCCTCGACCATCGGCAGCACGGAGGACACGAATCCGAAGCTGAAATATGAGCGCGGCGATGGTTTCGTCCGCGTCGTGCGCGAGGCGCCCGGCATTTCATGCCCCCCGTCGATGAAGCGGCTCGGCTTTGCGCCCGTCGTCGACCAGACGAAGATCATCACCTTCACGCCAGCCTCCAATATCTGGATCGACATCCCGACGCGCGACGCCGCGCCGGTCGAGGGTCGGAACGAGCCGATGCAGCGCCGCGTCATGATCCTTAACGCGATCACGCCCGAGACCGAGAAGAGCTCGCACTATTTCTGGGTCAATGCGCGCGACTTCGAGACGGAGAGCGCCGAGCGCTCGGAATTCTACTTGAAGACGGTCACGCTCGCCTTCAACGAGGACAAGGACATTCTCGAGGCGCAGCAGCGCAATATCGAGCTCGATGAGTCCGCGCCGCAGGTCAATGTCCATGCCGATTGGGGCGGCGTGCAGGCGCGCCGCTTGATGGATCAATTGATCAAGGCCGAGGCGGGCGGGGCTTAGCCGACGCATGAGGGACAATACGAATTGACAGCGCGCAAGGCGAATGGCTGTATTCCGCCCAGAATTATGTCGACGGGGTGGGGAGATGCTGACACGAGAGCAGAACGAGCTGATTACGCGAACCGGGCCCGACACGCCCTGCGGCAAGCTCTTCCGCCAATATTGGCAGCCCATCGCAATGCTCTCGGATGTCCCCGACGACGCGCCGCTGGCGATACGCGCGCTCGGTGAGCAATTCGTCCTGTTTCGCGACGAAGCGGGCCGGCTCGGATTGCTGGATTTGCATTGCCCACATCGCGGCGCCGATCTGAGCTATGGCAGGCTCGAAGATGGGGGACTGCGCTGCCTCTATCACGGGTGGGTCTTCGACGTAACCGGCAAATGCTTGCAACAACCCGCCGAGCCGCCGGGCAAGGATTTCTGTCACGTAATCCAGCAGCGGAGCTATCCGTTGCGCGTGCTGGGCGGAATGATCTTCGCTTATCTCGGCGAAGGCGAGCCGCCGGCGTTCCCCGAATGGGAATGTCTTCTCGCGGCGGACAACCACCGCTTTGTCGTTCGCT